>JANNDB010000256.1:0-8976 GCA_031387285.1 Betaproteobacteria bacterium
GCGCCAGTTTTTCGCCGACCAGATTGACTTTTCGGTCGTGGCGGAAGCAGCCACCGGACGTCAGGCGGTAGACATCGTGCGCAAGGGCGAGGTGGACGTCATCGTGATGGACATCTCCATGCCCGACCAGAGCGGCGTCGATGCGCTGGCGGCGATCCGGGCGCGCGCGCCGGATCTGCCGGTCCTCATTCTTAGCGGTTTTCCTGAGGAACACTACGCCACCACCCTGCTGCGCCAGGGCGCCAGCGGATACCTCAACAAGGATTGCGACCCGGAAGAGATCGTCAAGGCCATCCGCACCGTGCACCGGGGCCGCAAGTACATCACGGCCGGCGTGGCCGAGCGCCTGGCTGACGGCCTGGCCGGCGGCGCGGACAAACCCCTGCACGAGCAGCTTTCGGAGCGAGAGCTGCAGGTGTTCCTGCGCCTGGCCAGGGGCGAAACCATAGGCCATATGGCAGTCAGCATGTCGCTCAGTGTCAAGACGGTGAGCACCTACCGCACCCGCGTGATGGAAAAAATGAAGCTTGAGTCCAACAGCGACCTGACCTACCACGCGCTGAAAAACGGGCTGATCCAGTAGCGCGCCATCAGACCAGCGCCGCAGGCCGGCTGACACCGGATTCACCGGCGCCAAATTGAACGCAATACTGGATCAATGCGTCGATCTCGTTCGATTTGTCGAACACCCTGTCGGCGCCCAGCTCCAGGCATTTGCGCCGCATGTCGGGCGTGGCGTAGTTGCTCAGCACCAGCAGCCGGCGCTGCGGCACCACGCCCTTCAGGCTGCGCAACACGCCCAGCCCGGACCCCGATTTGAGGAAGATGTCGATCACCACCAGATCGCACGCATTGGCAGCCAGCGACAGCCAGTCGACCGCGCTGGCTTCGTCCTCGGCAGTGCCGACCACTTTCACCGGAGCGAGTTCCTCCAGGGTCGCGATCAGGCTTTCCCGGATCAGCTGGCTATCTTCGACGATATAGGTTTTGATTGTGTTCATCAGCCGGGGCGGCGCGTGGACCTCCCGCATCTGATCCTGTAGCCGCAGTACCGCGCTTGCAGTATGACAGAGCGCCAAAGGCTGCGGGGTCAGTCATCGCCCGGCAGGCATGTAAGACGTTTCCTACACCAGGCATCGGATACGCGCAGCCCGCGTAGGACAGCAACTACCGCCAATGGCGCGTTCGTCCTCTGTGCACGGACTGCCATGGCCCGGACACTGCCTGCACCACTTGTCTGACATGACCCACCAGTCCATGCATCAGCCAGGCCACAACAAGGAATCCAACATGAAAAAGCTGTCACACATCACCCTGACGCTGGTGGCATTGGCCATCAGCGGCCAGGCGCTTGCACAAATCACGTTCTACGAACGCGAAGACTTTCAAGGCCGCTCGTTCACGACCCAGCGCCAGGTGGGTAACTTCGAACGTGCGGGTTTCAATGACCGCGCCTCGTCGGTTACCGTCGTCGGCCAGCGCTGGGAGGTCTGCGAGGACGCACGCTTCGATGGCCGCTGCGTCATCCTGCGCCCGGGTCAGTACCCATCGCTGGCGGCCATGGGCCTCGACAACCGCGTCTCGTCGGTGCGCACGGTGCAAGCCAGGGCGCGCTTCGATGACGACCGCTACGCACCGGCACCCATGCCGTACTACGACGCTCGCCGACGCAACAACGAGCGCCTGTTCGAGGCCGACGTGACGGCCGTGCGCGCCGTTGTCGGGCCACCCGAGCAGCGCTGCTGGATCGAACGCGGCCAGGTGATGCAGGAGCAACGCAGCTCCAATGTGCCTGCCGCGATTGCCGGCGCCGTGATTGGCGGCATCCTCGGCCACCAGATCGGTGACGGCCGGGGTCGCGACCTGGCCACGGTGGGCGGCGCCATTGCCGGTGGCGCAGTCGGAACGACGATCGGCCGCGATGGCCGCTCGCAGACCGTCGCCTCACCAGACGTACAGCGCTGCACCACGGTGCCAAGCCAGGCCCAGCCCAGCTTGTGGGACGTGACCTATGACTTCCGCGGCCAGCAGCACCGGGTGCAGATGTCCAGCCCGCCAGGCCCCACCATCACCGTCAATCGGGATGGCGAGCCGCGCGGCTGAACCGCATTCACGCAGATTCACCAGCCAGACCAGCACCGCCACCGTTTCCCTCCAACCACCACGAAAGAATCACATGAAAAACACAAGCAACTTCAAATCCACCCTGCTGGTCGCCGCCTTGCTGGCGTTTTCGGCCAGCCAGGCCATGGCAACGATGACCAAGGCCGACTACAAGGCCGGCAAGACCAGCATCAGCGCCACCTACAAGGCTGACAAGGCGGCGTGCGCGTCGCTGGCCGCGAATGCCAAGGACGTTTGTATCGAGGAGGCCAAGGCAAAAGAGAAGGTAGCCAAGGCCGAAAACGAATACGCCTACACCGGCAAGCCGGCGGACATGACCCGCATAGCCACTGCCAAGGCCGAGTCGGCCTATGCGGTTGCCAAGGAGAAGTGCGACGACCAGGCTGGCAATGCGAAGAGCCTGTGTGTGAAGGAAGCCAAGGCTATCGAAGTCAAGGCGCTGGCAGATGCCAAGATGGGCAAGAAGATCGGCGAGGCAAAAACCGACGCGGCAAACGACAAGCGCGACGCTGACTACAAGGTCGCAGCCGAAAAGTGCGAGTCCATGGCGGGGGACGCCAAGGCCAGTTGCGTGGCCAGTGCCAAAGCCAAATTCGGCAAGGGCTGAGGTCAACCCGGCAATGGCCAGGACCGCAACCAGCCGGACCCGGGCGGCCGTGCCCAAGGCCGGCACCCGCAAAGCCTCGGTGCCGGAGGACGAATCGGCCGACCCGGTCGGGCCAGTGCGAGCCGGCAGCGCCAAACGGCTGGCACAGCAGAAGGCCGACTTCACGGCCGAAGGCGCGCCCGCGCCAGCCGTGCCCGCGCGCGCGAAGCCATGACAAACGGCGCCAGCTGATTGGAGTCCATGCGACCCGGCTGGACCCTGGTACGGCAGGTGTCGCAATCCTGGCTGGACGACCACGCCATGAGCATGGGCGCGGCGCTGGCCTACTACACGCTGTTTTCGCTCGCGCCGCTGCTGCTGATCGCGATTTCGGTGGCGGGCCTTTTCTTTGGCGAAGACGCCGCGCGCGGCCAGATCGTGGAACAACTGCGCCTCGTGATGGGTACTGCCGGAGCGAGCGCCATCCAGGATCTGCTGGCCAGCGTGCGCCAGCCAGGTGAAGGGTTGGCCGCCACCGCCATCGGCGTGGCACTGCTGCTGGTGGGTGCGACCAGCGTATTTGCCGAGCTGCAGGATGCGCTGGACCGGATCTGGCGCGTGCCGGCCCGCGCGCTCACCAACAGCTGGCTGCAACTGGTGCGAACACGCATCCTGTCCTTCGGCATGATCCTGGCGATTGGCTTCCTGCTGATCGTCTCGCTGCTGGCCAGCACGGCGCTGGAGGCCATAGGCGAGCACTGGAACCTGCTGCTGGGCGGCTGGTATCCGTTGGCAGTGGCCACCAATGCGATCGTTGCGTTTGCCCTGGTCACCGCCATGTTCGCCCTGATCTACAAGGTGATGCCCCGGGTACGGGTGATGTGGCGCGACGTGTGGATCGGCGCGCTCTTCACGGCACTGCTGTTTACGCTGGGCAAGTCGTTGATCAGCCGCTATATCGCCGGCAGCGGCACCATGTCGGCCTTTGGCGCCGCCGGCTCGCTGGTGGTGGTCCTGCTGTGGGTCTACTACTCGGCCCAGATCTTCCTGATCGGCGCCGAGTTCACCTGGGTCTATGCAAATGCCTTCGGCTCCAGGAGCAAGCCTGATGCCGTGCACGACCCGATGCACGCGGCGTGAGCGCAACCGCATCGGCCCGCGACAGGATTCATGCGCGCCAGCGCATGCGATGAAAAGCGTGCTGCTATGTGCCCTACCGCACATACGGCGCGGCAGGCGGCACGTTATGGTCGGCCATGTACTTGCGAGGAATCGGTACCGCTGCACCGGCGGCACGCTACACCAAGGCCCAGTGCCTGGAGGCTTTCGAGCAGTCTGAGTGGTTTGCAGCGCTCGATGCACGCTCGCACATGATCGCCCGCACGGTGCTGCAGCGCGACAACGGCATTGAAACGCGGCGGCTCGCCCTCGACACGCTGGCCGACGTATTCACGATAGACCCCGACACGCTGGCCCGGCGCTTCCTGTCCAAGGCGCCGCAGCTTGCCACCGAAGCGGGCAAGCACGCCCTGGCCAGCAGCGGTCTGGAAGTGGCCGAAGTGGATGCCATCGTGGTGAGCACCTGCACCGGCTACCTCTGCCCCGGACTGACGGGCCATGTCATCGAGGGCATGGGACTGCGCGCCGACGTCCAGGCCTACGATCTGGTGGGACAGGGCTGCGCGGCCGCCTTGCCCAATCTGCAACTGGGCCGCTCGCTGCTGGCAACCGACGACTGCGCGAATGTGCTTTCGGTGTGTGTCGAAGTCAGCAGTGCCGCCATGTACCTCGACAACGACCCAGGCGTGTTGATCAGCGCCTGCCTGTTCGGTGATGGTGCCGGCGCGGCCGTGCTCTCGCGCCATCCGCCCGCCAGCGGGCGCCGCGTCGAGTGGGTGGGATGCACTTCGCTGACCGACCCGTCCCAGCGCGCCGCGCTGATGTTCGAACAGCGGGGCGGCATGTTGCGCAACGTTCTGACGCGCGCCGTGCCGGCCCTGGCCGCCGGGCACGCCGCTCGCGTGCTTGCCACGCTGCTGCGGCGCTCGGGCCTGCGCCAGGACGACATCACCGCATGGATCATGCACGCGGGTGGGCGCGACGTGCTTCTGGCACTGCAGCGCAGCCTGAACCTTGCAGCGCAGGATCTGCGCTACAGCGCGGCGATGCTGCGCGAGTACGGCAATCTGTCGAGCGCCTTTGTCTACTTCGTCCTGGAGGCCGCGCTGCAGGACGATGCGCCGGGTGGCTGGTGGTGGCTGTCCTCGTTCGGCGCCGGGTTCAGCTGCCACGGCGCCCTGCTCAAGGTTGATCCATGACATCCGTGCGGCATGTAGGCATCGAGACGCTGGACCACCTCGGGGTGGACGACCCGGCAGCACGGCGCTCGCGGCGCGACCTGCGCCGCATCCACCGCGTCATGGGAACACAGGGCATTGTGCGACGGGCGTTGTCGCGCATGGCCTCCACACCGCGCGGCACGATACCGTTGCGTGTGCTCGAACTCGGTGCCGGTGACGGGCACCTCATGCTGGGCGTGGCACGGACCCTGGCGCCCGCCTGGCAACCGGTCGCGTTGACCCTGCTGGACCGGCAGGCGTTGGTCGAGCAGGCCACCATCGTGCGTTATGCGCAGGTCGGCTGGACCGCCGTGGCCCATACCGCCGACGTGCTGGACTGGGCGAAGCGCAGCGCGCCACCACCTTGCCCGGGCGGCACGCAGGCGCGCTGGGATCTGGTTGTGGCCAACCTGTTCCTGCACCACTTCCACGCGCCGGCATTGGCCGCGGTGCTGGCTGCCGTGGCCGATCGGACCGATCGCTTTTTCGCGTGCGAACCGCGCCGCCACTGGCTGGCGCTGGCCGGCAGCCACCTGAGCTTCCTGCTGGGCGCCAACGCAGTTACACGCACGGACGCCGTGCTCAGCGTGCAGGCCGGGTTCACGGCGCGCGAACTGAGCAGCGCCTGGCCCGCCTCAGATGATTGGCGGACGCAGGAATACCATGCCGGCCTGTTCAGCCACTGCTTTCGCGCCGAGCGCGTGAAGGCTGCCTGATGCAAAGCGAGTTCGACGCACTGATCGTCGGGGCCGGCCCGGCGGGGGCCACGGCAGCGATCGTGCTGGCTCGCGCCGGCTGGTCGGTGGCGCTGGTCGAAAAGCAGGACTTCCCGCGCCGCAAGGTTTGCGGTGAGTGCATTGCGGCCAGCAACCTGCCGCTCATTGCGGCGCTGGGGCTGGGAGACGCCTTCGACGCCGCGGCAGGACCTGCGTTGCATCAGGTGGCGCTGATGCGCGGTGGCGATCAGGTACTGGCGGACCTGCCCGCCGCCGCGCATGCACAGTACCCCTATGGCAGGGCGCTCGGCCGTGCCACCTTCGACACCCTGCTGCGCGACCAGGCGCTGGCGCTCGGCGTCACGGTCCTTCAGCCCTGGTCGGTGCGCAACATCGATGGCGCGCCTGGCGCGTGGCGCTGCGTCCTGCACAAGAGCGACTCTGGCGCGTCCATGCTGGTCCGTGCACGCGTGGCGATTTCTGCGCACGGGTCCTGGGGCACGATGCTGTCAGACCGATTCTGGCAGCGTCGCGCGCGCGCGGCTGGCGACTTGCTGGCATTCAAGGCCAATTTCGTTGGCGCTGCGCTGCAACCAGGCGTGCTGCCTGTGCTGTGTTTTGACGGCGGCTACGGCGGCATGGTCGTTGCCGAAGCCGGCCAGACCACGGTCGCGTGCTGTATCCGCCGCGACCGCCTACAGGCCGCCCGCCGCCTCCATCCGGCGCTGTCGGCCGGCGCAGCCGTCGAGGCGCTGCTCATGGACAGCTGTACGGGGGTACGCCTTGCCCTGGCCGGCGCGCAACGTGACGGGCCCTGGCTGGCAGCAGCGCCGGTTTCGCCAGGCGTGCGCCTTGGCTCTCCCGCCAGTCCCCTGCGCATCGGCAACGCGGCTGGGGAAGCCCATCCGATCCTGGGCGAAGGCATCAGCATGGCACTGCAATCGGCGTGGTTGATGTGTACGCACCTGCTCGCAGGCGCTGCAATGGGGGCCGTGCCGGACAAGGCCGCCCAGTACGAGGCCGGGCGGCGCTTTGCCGAGGACTGGCAGCGCCTGTTCGGGCCGCGCATGCGCCTGGCTGCCGCCTTTGCGCAGGCAGCCATGCGACCCACAGCCGCCAGCGTGCTGCTCGCCCTGGCGCGCCGTTGGCCCGGCCTGGTCACGGCCAGCGCGCGCTGGGGCGGCAAGACGCGCTGCGCTGTCGATCTGCAAGCGCTGGCGCTGCCCGAGCCGCATCTTGTCCAGCCGCTGGCGCCGGCGCGTGCCGCGCCCCGGCTCATGCCGACTCTGACTCTTTAAGCCACCAGCAACCGCACCATGACCACCAGCTTCCAACCACTCTGCGCCATCCTGGCCCGTGACTACAAACTGGCGCCGCCGCTGCTCAGGCCCGATGCACCGCTGGAGGGCCTGGGGATCGACTCCCTGGGTGTGGCCGAACTGCTTTTCAGCGTGGAAGATGCGTTTGGCATCACACTGCCGCCGCAGGCCGTAACGCTGCTCACCATCGGCGACGTGGCGCGGTACATCGACGCGCTGGTGGCAGAACAAGCCGCGGCACAGCCAGCGCCGGGCACTGCGGCGCCGGTCGGCTGAGGCGCGCATGCTGCGGGTTGCGGTCACTGGGATGGGCGTTGTTTCGCCCCTGGGCAACAGCACGGCGGAGGCGTACCGCAATGCCCATGCGGGTCGCTCCGCCATTGGCCGTGTGGATCCGGCGCCAGCCCACAGCCTTGGCGCGCCTGTGCAGTTCGATGGCGCGGCGCATTTCGAGCCGCAGAAGCTGCGCATGCTGGACCGTATCAGCGTGTTCGCCCTGGTGGCCGCGCAGCAGGCTCTGGACCAGGCCAGCGGCGCCCTGCAGGCCGTCGAGCGCAGCCGGGCCGGTGTTTTCGTGGGAACCGGCATGGGCGGCTCGCAGTCGATGGACGATGGCTATCTGGCCCTGTACGGGCAACGTTCGGAGCGCGTCAAGCCGTTCACCATTCTGATGGGGATGCACAACGCACCGGCCGCGTGGATCGGCATCGAACACGGGCTGCGGGGTCCGAACCTGACCTACTCCACCGCCTGCTCGTCTTCGGCCGTGGCCATCGGCGAAGCCTGGTTGCGCGTTGCCACCGGTGCGCTGGACCTGGCCATCGCCGGAGGCACCGAAGCGCCGCTGGCGTACGGCTCGCGCAAGGCGTGGGAGGCCCTGCACACGGTGGCTGCCGTCGACGCGGAGCAGCCGTCCGCCTCGTGCAAGCCGTTTTCCAGGAACCGATCCGGCATGGTGCTGGGCGAAGGCGCGGCCATGCTGGTGCTCGAGCCATGGGACAGGGCAGCGGCGCGCGGCGCAGCGCTGCAGGGCGAACTGCTGGGATACGGGTTGACCACGGACGCCAGCCACATCACGCGGCCGGGCGTGGACGGACAGGCCGCCGCCATGGATGCGGCACTGCGGGCCGCCCGGCTCGATCCCCGGGCCATCGATGCGATCAACGCCCACGGTACCGGTACACAGGCCAATGACGTGGTGGAAACGGCCGCCATCCGCCGCGTATTCGGCACACACGCGCAAGACGTGCCGGTCAGCGCCACCAAGGCGGTGCATGGCCATCTGCTGGGCGCCGCCGGCGCGCTCGAATGTGTGCTGTCGCTGCTTGCCATGCAGCGCGGCGCGGCGCTGCCGACCATGCACCTGCAACTGCCCGACCCGGAATGCGACCTGGACTACGTGGCAAACACCGCACGCGACGGCCTGGCCATTCGCCGCATGCTGTCGAATTCGTTTGCGTTCGGCGGCGCCAACGCGGTCCTCGCCCTGGGCGCGGCGCCATGAGCACGCGCGACCGCGCAGGCGACGCCTTGTCTGACACCGTTGCGCGCCGTCGGCCGATTCACCCGACACCGGCGCCGGCCTACGCTTGGCGCAGCCGGGCTGGTCGCAGGCGAGCGCATGCGCTCCATCCGAGGCTTCAACCAACCAACCCAACGGAGTACCGATGAAAAAAACCAGCAGTCCTGCAGGCATGCCGGATGACAGAGCGGACGACAGCGCCGTGCAAGGAGAAGGTGACTACAAGTCAGCCAGGACCTACGGCAAGGCTGCGCAGACATTCGCGCAGTCCGGCAAGGTGGACGAGGCCGCAAGGGCCGCAAAACCTGCAACCGCGCAGGAGCAGCAGGACCTGTTGGCTGCCGAGCGCGTCGGCGTATCGCACTCCAAG
>JANNDB010000273.1:0-2797 GCA_031387285.1 Betaproteobacteria bacterium
CAGCCGGCGGTCGAGCTTGTCCATCACCTCGGGCTTGGAGTCGATCTCGATCTTGATCTTGGCTGCGGCCTCGTCGATCAGGTCGATCGCCTTGTCGGGCAGGAAGCGGTCGGTGACGTAGCGGTGGCTCAGCTCGGCCGCGGCGACGATGGCCGGATCAGTGATCTGCACTTTGTGGTGCACCTCGTACTTCTCCTGCAAGCCGCGCAGGATCGCAATGGTCGCCTCCACGGTCGGCTCGCCGATGAGGATCTTCTGAAAGCGCCGCTCCAGCGCCGCGTCCTTCTCGATGTACTTGCGGTATTCGTCCAGCGTGGTGGCGCCCACACAGTGCAGCTCACCACGGGCCAGCGCGGGTTTCAGCATATTGCCGGCGTCCATCGCGCCCTCGGCCTTGCCGGCGCCCACCATGGTGTGCAGTTCGTCGATGAAAACAATCGTCTGGCCCTCGTCCTTGGCCAGGTCCTTCAGCACATTCTTCAGCCGCTCCTCGAACTCGCCGCGGAACTTGGCACCCGCCAGCAGCGCCGCCATGTCAAGCGACAGCACACGTTTGCCCTTGAGCGACTCGGGCACTTCACCCGCCACGATGCGTTGCGCCAGACCTTCGACGATCGCGGTCTTGCCGACGCCGGGTTCACCGATCAGCACCGGGTTGTTCTTGGTGCGCCGCTGCAGCACCTGGATGGCGCGGCGGATCTCGTCGTCGCGCCCGATCACCGGGTCGAGCTTGCCCAGGCGTGCACGCTCGGTAAGGTCGATGCAGTATTTCTTGAGCGATTCGCGCTGGTCCTCCGCATCCGCGTTGTCCACGTTCTGGCCACCGCGCACCGCGTCGATGGCGGCCTCGAGCGACTTGCGCGTGAGGCCCTGCTCGCGCGCCTGTTTGCCCAGATCCTGCTTGCTGTCGGCCAGGACGAGCAGGAACAGCTCCCCTGCCACGAACTGGTCCCCGCGCTTGATGGATTCCTTCTCCGCGGCCTGCAGCAGGCTCACCATGTCGCGCCCGACCTGCACCTGCTCCTGGCCCTGCACCTGCGGCAACTTCTTCACAGCCGCTTCGCCGGCGGCCAGCAGGCCGTTCACATTCACGCCCGCACGCTGCAACAGCGCCTTCGGTCCGTCGTCCTGGCGCAGCATGGCCACCAGCACGTGGACCGGTTCGATGTACGCGTGGTCGTTCGTCAACGCCAAGGTCTGGGCTTCGCCCAGGGCTTCCTGGAACTTGGTGGTGAGTTTGTCGAGTCGCATGGCTTGAATCTCCGAATTCCAATGCACTTGTGGCGGATTCGGAGGTTTTCAAGGGCACGGCGGGCCCGAGCATGACCCAGATCAAACGGGCGTCAATCTCCGGTGATGCCGTTGCGCTGTATGACCGCACCCCAGCGCGGATAATCCTGCCGTACCACGGCACCCAGTTCATCCGGCGTAGAACCGGTGGCGTCCATGCCAGCCTTGCCCAGCACATCGCGAATCTCGGGCGACTTCAGGATCGAGGCGATCTCGGCGTTGAGCCGCGCCACCACCGCCGCAGGTGTCTTGCCGGGAGCGAAAAATCCGTACCACATATCCACCTCTACGCCTCGCGTGCCAAGCTCGGTGATGGTCGGCACATTGGGCGCTACCGGGTGGCGCCTGGCGCTGCCAACGGCCAGCGCGTTCAGACGCCCGGAAGCGACGAAACCCTGGGCCACGTGGATGGGCAGAAAACCCACCATGATCTCGCCGGACAACAGGTCCTGTGTGTAGCCCGCGGTTCCGCGGTAGGGCACATGCAGCATGAACAACTGCGTCTGCACCTTGAACAACTCCATTGCCATATGGTGCGGCGTGCCAACACCCGGTGAGCCGTAGGAGATTGAGCCTGGCTTGGCGCGCGCCTTGTCCACCAGTTCCTGCAGGTTGCGGATGCCAGTCTTCGGGTTGGCCACCAGCATCAGCGTGCCGTACGCCGCCATCGTGACGGGCGCGAAATCCTTCACCGGGTCAAACGGCACCTGCTTGTAGAGCTGTGAGGCGATCAGCATGGTGTTCGCGCCGACCAGCAGGGTGTAGCCGTCGGCGGGCGCCTTGGCCACCGCGTCGGCGCCGATGTTGCCACTGGCGCCCGGCATGTTCTGAACCAGCACAGGCTGACCCAGCCGCTCGGCCAGGCGTGGCTGTACGGCGCGCGCGATGGTGTCCATGCCGGTACCCGGCGTGAAGGGGACGATGAGCCGGATCGGCTGGCCCGGCCATACCTGCGCGTTGGCCAGCATGGCCACGCCCGCGAAGACGATGCCGGCAGCGATTCTGGTGATTAGGGATGGCATTGTGTCTCCGTGCGGCTTCAGGTTGAACGCAGAGCTTACCCGGTGGCGCGCGCAACCCCCAGCAGCCGGTCCAACAGCTCCGGCTGCGCCGCCAGCTCGGCCGCGCCACCCGCGTGGACTACGGTTCCGCGGTCGAGCACTGCGGCACGGTCCGAAATCGACAGGATGGCCTGCGGATGCTGCTCGACGATGATGGCCGAGAGGCCCTCTTCGCGCGTGATGCGGCGGATCGCTGCCAGCAGCTCCTGCACGATGATCGGCGCCAGGCCTTCGAGTGGCTCGTCCAGCAGCAGCAGGCGCGGATTGAGCACCAGGGCGCGGGCGACGGCCAGCATCTGCTGCTCGCCACCGGAAAGCTGGGTGCCCAGGTTCGACTTGCGTTCTGCCAGCCGCGGGAACAGCGCATAGGCCTGCTCCGGCTTCCATCGGCCCGGCCGCGCGACCGCAGTGAGGTTTTCATGCACCGTAAGCGACTTGAAGATGTT
>JANNDB010000415.1:0-6454 GCA_031387285.1 Betaproteobacteria bacterium
TGACCGCCACAGTGGACGCCAGTGCTGCGAGCCTGTGTGTGGTGTTCATGCAGGACCAGCGCGAGGCGGAGGCGCGCCTGCGCACTGAAAAGCTGGCCAGCATGGGCCGTATGTCTACTGCAGTGGCGCATGAAATACGCAATCCGCTGGCGGCCATCGTGCAAGCCAATGCGCTGCTCGGGGAAGAGGTGCTGGCGCCGCATCTGCAGCACCTGATCCAGATGGTCGGGCAAAACGCGAGCCGCCTGGAGCGCATCGTTGACGAAGTGCTCAACATCTCGCGCGTGCCGGGCAACAAGCCGGGAGCCACGCGCATTCCGATGGCGCTCAACGACACCGTTGAGCGCGTCTGTAGCGATTGGGCTGCGCAGGGCCCTGCCGTGCTGCGGCTGGATTTGTGCGACGGTGATCGGCAGGTGCTGTTTGACCCGGAGCATTTGCGCCGCGTGCTGGTCAACCTGCTGGATAACGCGCGTCGCTACGCCAGTGATGCCGCTGACGCCATACAGGTCTCCACGACTCCGGGCATTGACCGCCATTGTGTGCTGAGTGTGTGGAGCGACGGCGCGCCCATGGAGGAATCGGTCGAGCGACACTTGTTCGAACCCTTCTTTTCCTCTGAAAGCCGCTCCACAGGACTGGGTTTGTATATCTGCCGCGAGTTGTGCGAAGGCCATGGCGCGACGATCGGATTCAAGCGGTCGGGGCGCAGCACGGCGCGTGGACGTCAGGACGGCAATGAATTCACGATTGCGATCGAACTGGCTGAGGCACCAGCGATGCAACTCGCCGCCTCTGACAAAATACCGGTGACCACATGGCAGCAACAACGTCTATGAAGGATGTGCGGATTCTGGTGCTCGATGACGAGCCTGATCTGCGCACGCTCTACGAACTTTCACTGGTGCGCGAAGGTTATGCCGTTACTGCGGTGGGGGCCTTGCGTGAGGCCCTTGAGTTGCTGGAGGCCCGGCACTTTGATGTCGTGATCACCGATCTGCGCCTGCCCGATGGCCTGGGCACCAGTTTGCTGCACTGGCTGCGCGAGCAGCGCCGTGATGAGCGTTGTGTGGTCATCACGGCCTATGGGTCTGCGGAAAACGCCGTGGAGTCACTCAAGGCGGGGGCGTTCGACTACCTGACCAAGCCGGTGGACATCAAGCAGCTGCGCAATGTGGTGGCGTCCGCGGTGCGCGGCGCCCGCTACCTGGAGGTCGCAGGGCGCCGCCATGCTTCGCCGCACTCCGCCCGCAGCGGGCCCAATCGGCGCAAGTCTGATTCGCCACAGAGCGTGGGCGAAGCCGCATTGCAGCGGCTGGTGGGCGAATCGGCGGTGATGCGCGGTGTCAAGGAGCGCGTCGCCAAGGTCGCGCGCAGCATGGCGCCGGTGCTGGTGACCGGGGAGTCTGGCACCGGCAAGGAGCTGGTGGCACGCGCGCTGCATGCGAACAGCCACCGGCATGGCGGCCCCTTTGTGGCTGTCAATTGCAGCGCGATACCTGAGAACTTGCTGGAGGCGGAATTTTTTGGCGCGCGCAAGGGCGCCTACACTGGTGCCAGCGCCGACCGGGACGGTTTCTTCCAGACGGCGCATGGCGGCACCCTGTTCCTCGACGAGATTGGCGACCTGCCGCTTGCCATGCAGTCGAAGTTGCTGCGTGCCATCCAGGAGCGCAGTGTGCGGGCCTTGGGCGCCGCCCAGGAAGAGCCGGTTGATGTACGCATCGTGAGCGCCACCCACCGCAACCTGGAGGCGGAGGTGATTGCCGGGAGGTTCCGGCAGGATCTGTACTACCGCCTGAACGTGATTGATCTGGTCATCCCGCCGCTGCGCGAGCGCCTCGATGACCTGCCGGCATTGTGCGAGAGCCTGTTGTCGCGCATTGCCCGGGAATCAGCGATCGAGGTCCCGCGGCTCTCGCCGGCGGTTCTTGAGCAGATCTGCCTGGCTCCGCTCAAGGGCAACGTACGCGAGCTGGAGAACCTGCTGCACCGCGCCGTTGCATTGAGCGAAGGCAATGAATTGCAACTTGACATCCTGAGTGAACAGACGATGCCGGCGCCACTTGAGCCGGGCCGCGAGACGGTGCTGGTGCAACAGCCGCCGCCGGGCGTCAAAATTCCTGCCGATCTGCAAGGTCACCTGGACCGCCAGGAGCGCGAGATTCTCGTGCAGACGCTGCGCGAGACCGGATTCAATCGCACCGCTGCGGCGGCCCGGCTCGGCCTGAGCTTGCGTCAGATGCGTTACCGCATTGCGCGCTTGGGCATAGACGCCGCACAAGGTGGCGAAGTATCCGACGAACCCGGCTGAAAAGTACGCTGTCGGCGCGGGGTGACGGTTTTTCGCAACTTGCTCCAATACACTACCGGTAGTGGCTTGTATTCGTACAAGACCCCATATATAGTGTGCGCTGGTTTGCAGCAGATTGACGGGCCAAGCCCACGGGGCCGGCCGCTACAGCCAGCCGACAATTCCAAAAAGATGCAGCAAGAGACGGGGAAATAATGCAAATTGCTTTGAATACGCCAGCTTCTTTTCAATCCGGCGTCACGACGCCGGCGGCTTCCGGGAACCTGCATAACGCAGCGCCTGGTTCCTTGGCCCAATACCAGATCATCCGCCGCAATGGCGCCGTCGTCCCTTTTGAGCCGGCCAAGATTGCCGTGGCCATGATGAAGGCCTTCCTGGCTGTGCATGGCACGCAGGGCGCCGCTTCGGCCAGTGTGCGGGAAGTGGTGGATGGCCTGACGCAGACGGTGGTTCGTGCCCTGATGCGCTCGCGCCCGGGCGGCGGTACCTTTCATATCGAGGATGTGCAAGACCACGTTGAACTCGGTCTGATGCGCGGCAGCCACCACGAAATCGCCAGGGCGTATGTCCTGTACCGGGAGAAGCGCAGCCAGGAGCGTGCGCGCAAGATGGAAGAGAGCAGCCCGCAAAGTGCGCCACTGCATGTGATGGACGGCGGTCGCCGCGTGGTGCTGGATCTACAGCGCCTTCAAGGGCTCATCGTGACAGCCTGCGCCAATCTGGGCTCCGATGTACGGCCGGAACCGATCCTCGCGGAAACCTTGCGCAACCTCTACGATGGCGTGCCCATGGAGGAAGTCTACAAGGCCTCCGTACTGGCGGCACGCACGCTGATCGAGAAGGACCCGGACTACACCTATGCGGCTGCGCGCCTGCTGTTTCATACGATTGCCAACGAAGTGCTTGGCAAGGACGTGACACAGGCTGAAATGCAGCAAGCGTATGTGGATTACTTCCCGCAGTTTGTGCGCAAGGGCGTCGATGCGGAACTGCTCGACGAGAAGTTGTTGCAATTTGATCTGGAGCGCCTCGGCGCAGCCTTGCAGTCCAGCCGCGATCTGAAGTTCGACTACCTGGGAATGCAGACGCTGTATGACCGGTATTTCCTGCACGTTGACAAGTCGCGCATCGAATTGCCGCAAGCATTCTTCATGCGCGTGGCGATGGGCCTGTCGCTCAACGAAATTGACCGCGAAGCCCGGGCTATCGAGTTCTATGAGGTGTTGTCTTCCTTCGACTTCATGTCGAGCACACCCACACTGTTCAACAGCGGGACGCTGCGTTCGCAGTTGTCCTCGTGTTACCTGACGACGGTGCCTGACGATCTGGAAGGGATCTACGAGTCGATCAAGGAAAACGCCCTGTTGTCCAAGTTTGCCGGCGGATTGGGTAACGACTGGACGCGCGTGCGTGCGCTCGGATCGCATATCAAGGGTACCAACGGCGAGAGCCAGGGCGTCGTGCCCTTCCTGAAGGTGGTCAACGACACAGCGGTCGCGGTCAACCAGGGTGGCAAGCGCAAGGGTGCAGTTTGCACCTACCTCGAGGCCTGGCATCTGGACCTGGAGGAGTTTCTGGAGTTGCGCAAGAACACCGGGGACGACCGTCGTCGTGCGCACGACATGAACACCGCGAACTGGATTCCGGACCTGTTCATGCGCCGCGTCATGGAGAAGGGCTCATGGACCCTGTTCTCGCCCTCCAGCGTGCCTGACCTGCATGACCGTTTTGGCGCTGACTTCGAGCGGGCTTATGTGGCCTATGAGGAAAAGGCGGCGCGCGGTGAGATAAAGCCGTCGCGCACCATGCCGGCGGCCGACCTGTGGCGCAAGATGCTCACCATGCTGTTCGAGACCGGGCATCCCTGGATCACCTTCAAGGACGCCTGCAACGTGCGTTCACCGCAGCAGCACGTAGGCGTGGTGCACTCGTCCAACCTGTGTACCGAGATCACGCTCAATACCAGCGACACGGAAACCGCTGTGTGCAACCTGGGTTCGGTGAACCTGCTGCAGCACATCAAGGACGGGCAGGTCGACCATGCCAAGCTGCAAAAGACCATCACCACAGCGATGCGCATGCTCGATAACGTGATCGACATCAACTACTACGCCGTGAAGAAGGCGCGCGATTCCAATGTGCGCCATCGTCCGGTTGGCCTGGGCGTGATGGCGTTCCAGGACAGTCTGTACAAGCTGCGCATTCCCTACGCCAGCCAGGAGGCGGTGGAGTTTGCCGACCGCTCCATGGAGGCGATCTGTTATTACGCCTATTGGGCCTCCACGGAACTGGCGCGTGAGCGTGGCCGGTATTCGAGTTTCAACGGCAGCCTGTGGGACCGCGGCATCCTGCCGCTGGACACGGTGGACATGCTGGCGCAGGAGCGTGGCGGGTTTGTCGAGGTTGATCGCTCGGTGACGCTTGACTGGGATGCGCTGCGGCGCAAGATTGCAGCCGACGGCATGCGCAATTCGAATTGCGTGGCGATTGCCCCCACGGCCACGATATCCAACATCATCGGCGTCGACGCATCGATCGAGCCGTGTTTTGGCAACCTCTCAGTCAAGTCGAATCTGTCGGGTGAATTCACCATCATCAACTCCTCCCTGGTGCATGACCTCAAGCGTCTGGGATTGTGGGACGACGTGATGGTGATGGACCTGAAACACTTTGACGGTTCGCTACGCCCGATCGATCGTGTGCCGCAGGAAATCAAGGCCTTGTACGCAACGGCCTTCGAGGTCGAGACACACTGGCTGGTGGAGGCGGCAGCGCGCCGGCAGAAATGGATAGACCAGGCGCAGTCACTCAATATCTATATGGCGGGCGCATCGGGCAAGAAGCTTGACGACACCTACAAGCTCGCCTGGGTTCGTGGGCTCAAGACCACTTATTACCTGCGCACGCAATCGGCTACCCACGCCGAAAAGTCAACGGTCACTGCCGGGCGCATGAATGCCGTGTCCGCGGGATCGAATGATTCAGGCAGCGCCATGGCCATGTCGACGCTTGAGAAAGCGGCGCTTGCAGCACAGGCGCAGATGGCAACGCAGATCGCGACGGACGTCAGTTTTTGCGGCGTCGATGATCCGACGTGCGAGGCGTGCCAGTGAGCCTGGTGGAATGCTTCGCCGTTCGATGCTTATGAGCAACACTCCGCGGCCGCGATGTGAATGAACACTTTTCATTTCGCGATGCTGCTTCCATAATCCGCTGATTGGATCCATCTATGTTGACCTGGGACGAAGAAGTCAAGCCCACACCGCCATCAATGCCCCTACGCGGCCTGCCAGTCAGCCGTGAGGAGAGCCTTCCCCGCAATACTGCGCCCTTGCGCACCCTTGATGACGGTGCCGTGTTGCCAGTCTCCACGTTCACACCCGCTGCCACCCCGCCACGCCGTGTCAATGCGGCCGACAAGCGCATCATTAACGGCAAGACCGACGTCAACCAGCTGGTGCCGTTCAAGTACAAGTGGGCCTGGGAAAAATACCTCGCCAGCTGCGCCAATCACTGGATGCCACAGGAAGTCAACATGACGCGTGACATCGCGTTGTGGAAAGATCCGAACGGACTCACGGAAGATGAGCGGCGCATCGTCAAGCGTAATCTGGGCTTTTTTGTCACGGCGGACTCGCTGGCGGCGAACAACATCGTGTTGGGAAGCTACCGCCACATCACGGCTCCCGAATGCCGGCAATTTCTTCTGCGCCAGGCTTTCGAGGAAGCCATCCATACCCACGCCTACCAGTACATCGTGGAGTCGCTCGGACTCGACGAGGGCGAGATCTTCAGTGCCTATAACGAAGTGGAGTCGATCCGCAACAAGGATCAGTTCCTGATTCCTTTCATCGACACCTTGACTGATCCGCATTTCAAGACAGGCACGCAGGAGAATGACCAGAAGCTGCTGAAGTCGCTGATTGTTTTTGCCTGCCTGATGGAAGGCATGTTCTTCTATGTGGGTTTCACGCAGATCCTTGACCTGGGTCGCCAGAACAAGATGACCGGGGCGGCCGAGCAGTACCAGTACATCGTGCGGGATGAGTCCATGCATTGCAACTTCGGGATTGATCTGATCAACCAGATCAATTTGGAGAATCCACAGTTGTGGACGGCCGCATTCTAGACCGAGATCCG
>JANNDB010000462.1:0-4340 GCA_031387285.1 Betaproteobacteria bacterium
GCATGAGCCTGCCCGGCCGCCGTGGACCCGAAGCAGCCACCTCGTGGCCCTTGGGCTCATGCACCGCAGTGCGTCGCGCGGAGGTTGCCCGATGAGCGCCGGCATCGTCACCCCCGACTACTGGGACGAGGCGTGCAAGCATCTGGTGCGCAAGGACCGGGTGATGAAGCGCCTGATTCCCCAGTTCGACGGGGCATTCCTGCAGACCCGGGGCGACCCGTTCACGACGCTCGCGCGCAGCATTGTGGGGCAACAAATTTCGGTGAAAGCGGCGCAGACGGTGTGGGACCGGTTTGCCCAATTGCCGCGCAAGATGACACCCGCCAACGTGTTCAAGCTCAAGGTCGACGACATGCGGGCTGCGGGCCTGTCGGCGCGCAAGGTCGAGTACCTGGTGGATTTGTCCCTTCATTTCACCGATGGCACTTTGCAGGTGGGCGCATGGGAGGGCATGGACGACGAGGCCATCATCGCGCAGCTGGTGTCCATCCGTGGCATCGGGCGCTGGACGGCCGAGATGTTCCTGATCTTCCACCTGATGCGTCCCAATGTGTTGCCGCTGGATGATGTGGGGTTGATCAACGGCATCAGCAGGAATTATTTCTCGGGTGATTCGGTCAGCCGCAGCGACGCGCGCGAGGTGGCCGGTGCCTGGACACCGTTTTGCAGCGTGGCGACTTGGTATATTTGGCGCTCGCTGGACCCGATGCCGGTGGCCTATTGAGCGCCCCCAGCCCTGGCTTCGCCAGGCCCCCCGAGGGGGTGCAAGAAAACTTGGGAGCGGCCCGGCGTTTTCTTGTGACGCAGGGCACGGGCCCGCAATTGGAGCGACGCAATGGTGAAACGTGTATTCCTGGATTTTGAACATCCGATTGCCGAACTCGAATCGAAGATCGACGAGTTGCGCTACGTGCAGAGCGAGTCAGCGGTGGATATCTCCACCGAGATCGAACAACTCAGCAAGAAGAGCCTGCAGCTCACCAAGGATATCTACAGCGACCTGACGCCCTGGCAGATCACCAAGATCGCGCGGCACGCGGAGCGTCCCTACACGATGGACTATGTGGGCGAGATCTTCACCCACTTCGTCGAGATGCATGGCGACCGCCATTTCGCCGACGACATGAGCATCGTCGGCGGCCTGGCGCGTTTCAACGGCACTCCCTGCATGGTGATCGGGCAGCAGAAAGGGCGTGATACCAAGGAGCGTGCGATGCGCAACTTCGGCATGTGCAAGCCCGAGGGTTACCGCAAGGCACTGCGCCTGATGAAGACGGCCGAAAAGTTCAAGCTGCCGGTGTTCACCTTTGTGGACACGCCGGGCGCCTACCCTGGCATTGATGCCGAGGAGCGTGGCCAGTCGGAGGCCATCGGTCGCAATATCTTCGAGATGGCGCAGCTCGAAGTGCCGATCATCGTCACCATCATCGGCGAGGGTGGCTCCGGCGGCGCGCTGGCCATCTCGGTGGGAGACCAGGTGCTGATGCTGCAGTACTCGATCTATTCCGTCATCAGCCCCGAGGGCTGCGCGTCCATCCTCTGGAAGACCTCCGACAAGGCGCAGGAGGCGGCGGACGCGCTGGGCATCACCGCCTTGCGATTGAAGGCGCTCGGCCTGGTGGACAAGATCGTCAACGAACCGGTAGGTGGCGCGCACCGTGACCACAAGCAGATGGCTGCTTTCCTCAAGCGCGCGCTGGTTGACGCCTATCGCCAGGTGAGCGACCTGAAGACGCGTGAACTGCTGGACCGGCGTTATGAGCGGCTGCAGGGCTATGGTCGCTTCACCGACACCAAAGCCGATGCCAAGGCCGGTTCCAAATAGCGCGGGCGATGCGCTGACCCAGGCCCTGGCTTCGTTTTCCCCCGTGCTGCCACTGGCAGTGGCCTATAGCGGTGGTGCCGATTCCACCGCTTTGTTGCATGGCTGTGCTCTGCGTTGGCCGGGCCAGGTGGCCGCGGTGCACGTGCATCACGGTCTGCAGGCTGCAGCGGACGCCTTTGTGCAGCATTGCGAAACCACCTGTGCCGGGTTGGGTGTGCCGCTGGCGGTGTGTCGTGTCGATGGCCGCAAGCGGGCAGGCCAGAGTCCGGAAGACGCCGCACGCCATGCGCGCTACGCAGCCCTGGCGGCAGCCATTGCCCAGCCCATCGGGGGGCTTATCTGCCGTAGCGTGGCGGTGGCCCAGCATGCCGATGACCAGGTGGAAACCATGCTGCTGGCCCTGAGCCGCGGCGCCGGGCTGGCCGGGCTGGCGGGCATGCCCGCGCGGTGGGAGCGCGACGGCGTGGTGTTCCAGCGGCCCTTGCTAGCCGTTGCAGCCACCGACATCCGCGCCTGGTTGCAGGGGCGCGGCTTGCCGTTTGTGGAAGACCCCACCAATGCGGACCAGGCGCTCACGCGCAACCGCATCCGCGCGCAACTGCTGCCCGCGCTCGATGCCAGCTTTGGCGCTTTTCGCGAGACCTTTGCCCGCAGCGCCGCCAACGCGGCGCAGGCCCAGCGCCTGCTCGACGAAGTCGCCGCCGATGACCTGGCGCTGGCGTCAAAAAGCGGCGATCGCCAGCCTGTCATTGCCGCGCTGCAAAGGCTCTCGCGTGAGCGCCAGGCCAATCTGTTGCGCCACTGGCTCAAGGCACAACACCACGCGATTCCCAGCGCGGCGCAACTGGGGGAGTTGCTTGACCAGATCCAGGTCTGTACCACACGCGGCCACCACATCGATATCCGTGTCGCAGCGGGCTTCATCCGGCGCTGTGGCGATGTACTGGCTTGGTACAATGGCGCCGTCGATTCCGATGCCCGCGCTTGACGGCCCGGGGCTCCATCCGGGAGTCGCGATGCAGATGCGCCTTGCGGCGCTCCCAGCCTGATCTTCCGAAACTTCCAATGGCATTGATCGTTCACAAATACGGCGGCACGTCGATGGGCTCGACCGAGCGCATCCGCAACGTCGCCAAGCGCGTGGCCAAGTGGGCGCGCGCCGGGCACCAGATGGTGGTGGTTCCCAGCGCCATGAGCGGCGAGACCAATCGCCTGCTGGCTCTGGCCACGGAGCTTGCTCCCGCCAAACCTTCTGACCACTACAGCCGCGAGCTCGACATGCTGGCCGCCACCGGTGAACAGGCCTCGTCGGCCTTGCTGGCGATTGCGCTGCAGGCCGAGGACATGGAGTCGGTCAGTTATGCCGGCTGGCAGGTGCCGATCCGGACCAACAGCGCCTACACCAAGGCACGTATCGAATCGATCGACGACAAGAAAGTGCGCGCCGATCTGGCCGCTGGCCGGGTGGTGATCGTTACCGGTTTCCAGGGCATGGACGAGGGCGGCAACATCACCACGCTCGGGCGCGGCGGCAGCGACACCTCGGCGGTGGCCGTGGCCGCTGCGATGAAGGCGCAGGAATGCCTGATCTATACCGACGTGGACGGCGTCTACACCACCGACCCGCGCGTGGTGCCCGAGGCGCGGCGCCTGCACACCGTGAGCTTCGAGGAAATGCTGGAGATGGCATCGCTGGGCTCGAAGGTGCTGCAGATCCGATCGGTCGAGTTCGCCGGCAAATACAAGGTGCCGCTGCGTGTGTTGTCGAGCTTCACGCCCTGGGATATTCCGATCGCCGAGGAGGCCAAGTCCGGCACGCTGATCACTTTTGAGGAAGACGAACAAATGGAACAAGCCATCGTGTCAGGCATCGCCTTCAACCGCGATGAAGCCAAGATCTCCGTGATGGGCGTGCCCGACAAGCCCGGCATCGCCTACCAGATCCTGGGGCCGATCGCCGATGCGAATATCGATGTCGACGTGATCATCCAGAACCTGAGCAAGGACGGCAAGACCGACTTCAGCTTCACCGTGAACCGCGGCGACTACGCCCGGGCCATCGACCTGCTGCGCAGCAAGGTAGCCGCCGGGCTCGGCGCCAGCGAGGTGGTGGGCGACACCAGGATCTGCAAGGTGTCCATCGTCGGCATCGGCATGCGCAGCCACGTGGGCGTGGCCAGCCGCATGTTCCGGGTGCTGAGCGAGGAGGGCATCAACATCCAGATGATCTCCACCAGCGAGATCAAGACCTCGGTGGTGATCGACGAGAAATACATGGAGCTGGCGGTGCGCGCCCTGCACAAGGCCTTCGACCTGGACCAGATGCCGGCAGACAGTGCGCGGTAGGCATGCGATAATTTGAGCAGAGCCAGGAAACGTGACCGAGCGGCCGAAGGTGCTCCCCTGCTAAGGGAGTATGGGGTGTAGAGCCTCATCGAGGGTTCGAATCCCTCCGTTTCCGCCAGATACGTATGTAAGTAGTTGATTTATATAAGAAAAATCTTATCGACTATGA
>JANNDB010000464.1:0-2196 GCA_031387285.1 Betaproteobacteria bacterium
CGCCGCCACGGCCCTTGGCGATATCGTGGAAAAGGGCGGCCACATACAGCACCCAGGGCTTGTCCCAGCCGGCGGCGAGTTGCGAGCAGAACGGGTATTCGTGCGCGTGCTCGACGATGAAGAAACGCCGCACATTGCGCAGCACCATCAGGATGTGCTGGTCCACCGTGTACAAGTGAAACAGGTCGTGCTGCATCTGCCCGACGATGCGCCGGAACACCCACAGGTAGCGCCCCAGCACGGAGGTCTGGTTCATGAGGCGCATGGCATGCGTGATGCCATCATGCTGCATGATGATCTTGCGAAACGTGGCACGGTTCACCGGGTCGTTGCGAAACTTGCCGTCCATCACGCTGCGCGCGTTGTAGAGCGCACGCAACGTGCGGCTGGACAGCCCCTTGATGCCGCCGGCCGTCTGGTCGAGCAAAAAGGTTTCCAGGATCGCCTGCGGCTGACGCTGGTACAGGTCGTCGCTGACCACGTCGATCATGCCGGCCTTGTCATTGAAACGCGCGTTGATGGGGCGCGGCTCTTCGTTCGACGGGTACAGCTTTTCTTCCAGGTTGAGCAGCAGGATCTGGTTGAGCTGGGTCACCGCCTTCGCCGCCCAGTAATAACGCCGCATCAGGGCTTCGCTGGCGCGCACCACGGTGGAGTGGCCGTTCGCGGAGCGTTCGATGTTGGCATAACCGAACGACTGCGCCACCGCCGTCTGCAGGTCGAAAACCAGACGGTCTTCGCGCCGGTCGGCCAGCAGGTGCAGACGAAAGCGGATCAGGCGCAGCAAAGCCTCGTTGCGTTTCACCTGCTTGACCTCGAACGCCGTCAGCAGGCCCTTGCGTGCCAGCTCGTCCCAGTTCATGCCCAGGCCGGCTGCCTTGGCCACCCACAACACAACCTGCAGGTCGCGCAGCCCACCGGGCGACTCCTTGCAGTTGGGCTCCAGCGCGTAGGGGGTTTCCTCGTAACGGCTGTGGCGCTGGCGCATCTCCAGCGTCTTGGCCACGAAAAATGCCTTGGGGTCCATCGCCTCACGCAGGCGCTCGCGCAGCCGGCCGAACAGGCGGAAATCGCCGCTCACCAGGCGCGACTCGAGCAGCGAGGTCTGCACCGTCACGTCCTTTTCGGCTTCGGTCAGGCACTGCTCGACGGTGCGCACGGCGGAACCGATCTCCAGCCCGCTGTCCCAGCAGCTGCCGATAAAGGTTTCGATGCGTGACTGCAGGCTGCTGTCGCGCTGCGGGTCCTGGTCTTCTCCCAGCAGTACCAGCACGTCGACGTCGGAGTGCGGGAACAGCTCGGCGCGCCCGTAACCGCCCACGGCCACCAGCGCGAACGGTCCGACCAGTCCGGCATGTTGCCAGAGCACCTCCAGGGTCCTGTCAGCGAGTTCCGAGAGCCGGTGCAGGCCGGCACGCACACTGCGCGTGGAGGCACCGCTCGCTGCCAGGTCTGCCTGAATGGAGCGTTTTCCGGCGCGGTACTGCTCGCGCATCTGCTGCGCACCGGGAATGGCCAGATCCAGGCGGGACGGCACGGCGCTGCCTGGCTGGCTCAAGCCGCGGTGACAAAAGCCGGCGGCGGCGGGCTGGCCGCCGACACCGTCAACACCTCATAACCGGTCTCGGTGACCAGCACGGTGTGTTCCCACTGCGCCGACAGGGAGTGGTCCTTGGTCACGATCGTCCAGCCGTCCTTCTCGGGTCCGTCCTTGATCTCCTTGCGGCCGGCGTTGATCATCGGTTCGATGGTGAACGTCATGCCCGGCTTGAGCTCTTCCAGGGTTCCGGGCTTGCCGTAGTGCAGCACCTGCGGCTCCTCGTGGAAGATCTGGCCGATGCCGTGCCCGCAGAACTCGCGCACCACGGAAAACCCGTTGCTCTCGGCAAACTTCTGGATCGCCCAGCCGATGTCGCCCAGCCGCGCACCGGGCCTCACTCTGGCAATGCCATGCCACATGGCGTCGAAGGTCATGTTGCACAGGCGGCGTGCCGCTATCGAGGTGTCGCCCACCACGAACATGCGGCTGGTGTCGCCATGCCAGCCGTCCTTGATGACGGTGACGTCGATGTTCACGATGTCGCCGCGCTTGAGCGGCTTGTCGTTCGGAATGCCGTGGCAGACCTGGTGGTTGACCGAGGTGCAGATCGACTTGGGGTATGGAATGGCGCCGCCGCCGCGGTAGTTGAGGGGCGC
>JANNDB010000499.1:0-4654 GCA_031387285.1 Betaproteobacteria bacterium
CCTTGAGAAGTTTCTACAGAATCCGCGCCATATCGAAATCCAGATCATGGCAGACAAGTTCAAGAACGCAGTTTATCTGGGTGAACGCGACTGTTCGATGCAGCGGCGGCACCAGAAGGTCATCGAGGAGGCGCCGGCGCCCGGCATCGCGCGCAAGCTGATCGAGCGTATCGGTGAACGCTGCGTTGCCGCATGCAAGAAGATTGGCTACCGCGGCGCCGGGACGTTTGAGTTCCTCTACGAAAACGGCGAGTTTTATTTCATCGAGATGAACACCCGGGTGCAAGTGGAGCATCCGGTCACCGAATTGATCACTGGTGTGGACATCGTCAAGACGCAGATCATGGTGGCGGCGGGCGAGAAGCTGCCCTTTACGCAACGCCAGATCGAAATTCGCGGTCACGCCATCGAATGCCGGGTGAATGCCGAAGACCCCTACAAGTTCACGCCCTCGCCCGGTCGGGTCACCATGTGGCACCCACCCGGCGGGCCCGGTGTACGGGTTGATTCCCATGTGTACACCAACTACTTCGTTCCGCCCAACTACGACTCGATGATCGGCAAGATCATTGTGCACGGCGACACCCGCGAGCAGGCCCTGGCGCGCATGCGCACGGCGTTGGCCGAGACGGTGGTGGAAGGCATCAACACCAATATCGCACTGCACCGTGAACTGATGGTGGACGCGCGATTCTGCAACGGCGGCACGAACATTCATTACCTGGAAGAGTGGCTGGGTCAGCACAAGCGCTGACGGCAACTGGATGTTTGAACTGATCCTGCAGTGTCCGCAAGAGCGTGTGGAGCAACTGGCTGACGCGCTGGAGGCGCTGGACGCCCAGAGCGTGAGTGTGGAGGACGCCGATGCGCTGAACGATGCCGAAACAGCGCTGTTCGGCGAGCCTGGTATGCCGCCGCCCCGCATGGGCTGGCGCCGCTCCCGTGTCACCGCGCTGTTTACGGCGCAGGACGTTGCGCTCTCCGCGGAGCGGATGCTTGCCGCAGCGGGTTTGCTGGAGGGCTGCAGCGTCCCCGCTATCACCGAGTTGGCCGACCAGGACTGGGTGCGCCTTACGCAGGTACAGTTCGCGCCAGTCGCAATCACGCCGGATTTCTGGATTGTCCCCAGCTGGCACGAGGCTCCCGCCGCGGCACGGCAGATCATCCGGCTCGACCCCGGCCTGGCATTCGGTACGGGAACACATCCTACGACCAGCATGTGCCTGCACTGGATCGCCACGCGCGACGCGAAGCTCGGGCGGGTGCTTGACTATGGTTGCGGCTCGGGCATCCTTGGCATCGCGGCGGCCCTGTTTGGTGCAGCGAACGTGGACGCCGTGGACATTGATCCAGCGGCGGTCGTGGCGGCACAACTGAATGCCCGCGCCAACAACGCTGCGCTGCGTTGTGGCACGCCCGAACTGGCGCAGGGACAATACGACACGGTGGTCGCCAACATCCTTGCATCACCCCTGAAGGTGCTCGCCGCGCTACTTTGCGCGTATGTCGCCCCGGGCGGCAAACTGGTGCTCGCCGGCATCCTGGAGCGCCAGGCCGATGAACTGCACGAGGCCTACCTTCCCTACGCGCAGCTGGACTGCACCGCATCCAAAGACGGCTGGGTCCTGATGACAGCGGAGCTCTGATCCGACTGTACAAGCGGGGCCACCGTCTTGGGGGCCGCTACTACAATCTGGGCGCGATGAGCCTGATCACCCGTTGTACCGCCTGCCAAACGCTATTCAAGGTTGTACCCGATCAGCTTCGCATCTCCGACGGATGGGTGCGGTGTGGCCAGTGTGGCGAGATATTTGACGCCGCGCAGAACCTGCTGGTGGATCAGGACGAACCGCTTGCAACCGCTGAAGCGTCTGACGCGGAAAGCGAAAAATTGCCCGGGCCAGCGCCGGTAGACACACTGGCCGAACTGGCTGGCGCACAGTCTACGCACATGTCCGAGGCCTCCCTCGACAGCCCGCCCCACCTCGCGCCAGAGACCGATGCCCCAACCCAACCGGTTGCGACGCCGCCCAGCCAGACCGAACCTGTTTCGGCACCCGGCATGCCCTCGTTCATGCAGGGCACCGTTGCTCCGTCGCCCTGGCAGCGCCGCGGCGTGCGCCGAGCGCTCACCGTCGCTGCAAGCTTGCTCGCCGTCACCCTGGTAGCGCAGGTGCTGCGGCACGAGCGGGATCGCCTTGCCGCCATCGAGCCGGCACTGCGCCCTGTACTCTCCACGCTCTGTCAATGGACCGGGTGCAGCCTCTCGCCGATGCGCCAGATTGAATCCGTGGTGATCGACAGCTCTTCTTTTTCTCGCCAGCGCGGGGACGTCTACCGATTGGCTTTTTCCCTGCGCAATGCAGCGCCGGCCGACATCGCCATGCCCTCACTTGAGCTGTCCGTGACGGACACGCGGGACCAGGCACTGGCGCGTCGTGTGATTCTGCCTGTCGAATTCGGCGCCACCACTTTGGTATTGGGCGCCGGTGCAGAATGGGGTGGCAGGATCTCTTTGAACGTGAAATCCGGCAGCACCGAGCGGATTGCCGGGTACCGTCTGGTCGCTTTTTATCCTTGATCAACCGAAAGTCGAAATGGCATCCATCATCTGCGGTTCACTGGCCTTTGACACCATCATGAACTTTGAAGGCAGGTTTGCACAGCAAATCATGCCGGACCAGCTGCACATTCTAAACGTCTCGTTTCTGGTGCCGTCGCTGCGGCGCGATTTCGGCGGCTGCGCCGGCAACATCGCCTATGCCCTCAAGTTGCTCGGCGGCACGCCACTACCCATGGCCACGATCGGCATGGACGGCGAGGGCTACTTGCAGCGTATGCGCGGCCAGGGCATCAACACCGAGTTCGTGCGCACCATCGCCGACGCCTATACGGCGCAGGCAATGATCATCACCGACATCGACAACAACCAGATCAATGGTTTTCATCCGGGTGCCATGGAGCAGGCCTGGCAGACGCAGGTAGCGGCGCGCGACGACATCAAGCTGGGCATCGTTGCACCCGACGGGCGCGACGCCATGGTGCAACACGCCTCCCAATTTGCCCGCGCTGGTATTCCTTTCGTGTTCGACCCCGGGCAGCAGTTGCCCCGCTTTGACGGGCCTGAGTTGCGCACCTTCGTCGACCAGGCAAGCTGGGTCGCCGTGAACGACTATGAAGGCAAGATGCTGAGTGACCGCACGGGTTGGGACAACGCGGAGATCTCACGCCGTGTGCGCGGCCTCTTCATCACGACCGGCGCAGAGGGCAGCGAGGTATGGGTCGATGGGGTGCGTACCGCTGTGCCGCCGGTGAAGGCGGCTGCCGTGGTGGACCCCACCGGCTGTGGCGACGCCTACCGCGGAGCGCTCCTGTACGGCCTGGAGAATGGCTGGACGCTCGAGCGCAGCGCCGCACTTGGCAACCGGCTGGGCGCCTTGAAAATCGCGGAGCGCGGACCACAGAACTACGTGCTGGATCGGGCGGCCCTCGGGCTCGCGCCATGAAAAAAGGCCCGATACCTTGCGGTATCGGGCCTTGGGCTAACGCCGCGCAGCCTGTCAGGGCTTGCTGGCCGTCGGGAACGGCCAGGCAGCCTGCGGATTCAGAGTGGTCTGAGCAGCAGGGGCAGCGGCAGCGGGGGCAGGCGCCGCCTTGGCAGCGGGTGCTTTCGCGGCTTTCTTCGCAGCCGGCTTCTTGGCTGCTTTCTTGGCGGCAGGCTTCTTGGCAGCCGGCTTTTTGGCGGCCGCCTTCTTCGCCGGAGCCTTCTTCGCAGCGGCCTTCTTCGCCGGAGCCTTCTTCGCAGCGGCCTTCTTCGCCGGAGCCTTCTTCGCAGCGGCCTTCTTCGCCGGAGCCTTCTTCGCAGCTACCTTCTTTGCAGGCGCCTTTTTGGCTGCAGCTTTCTTCGCTGGAGCAGCCTTCTTCGGTGCGGCCTTCTTAGCGGCCGGTTTTTTTGCAGTTGCCATCATTTTCTCCTTGGTCAAATAACAAAGAGCACTTCATGGGAGTTGGAGTGCATGAAGCGATCCATGGTGTTGGGCAAACCGCCCAGCACCATGAACTCGGTACCACAAGCCGCCTTCACCATCTGCGTGGCGATCGACGACTTGTGAAGTGGGGTAGGCATGGTCATTCCAGCGCCTAGTCCCAGGACAGTGCCCCGCCCGATTGGTACTCAATCACGCGGGTTTCAAAAAAGTTGCGTTCCTTCTTGAGATCGATCATTTCGCTCATCCAGGGGAACGGATTCTCTTCGTTGGGGTACAGGGCCTCCATGCCAATCTGCGTGGCACGGCGATTCGCGATGTAGCGCAGGTAGCCCTTGAACATGGACGCATTCATGCCCAGCACACCACGCGGCATGGTGTCCTCGGCGTACTTGTACTCCAGCGCGACGGCCTGTTCGAACAGGGCGCGGATCTCGGTCTTGAATGCGGCCGTCCACAACTGTGGATTCTCCAATTTGATCTGGTTGATCAGATCAATCCCGAAGTTGCAATGCATGGACTCATCCCGCAGGATGTACTGGTACTGCTCGGCCGCCCCGGTCATCTTGTTCTTCATGGGATTGTGTCATATATGCAAATCAGTCTATAGACCACTCACATCCTGCGGACATTGTCACCAACGCAATCTTCGTCAGACATGACTCACT
>JANNDB010000515.1:0-8031 GCA_031387285.1 Betaproteobacteria bacterium
CCCGCATCCTTCAGGCGCATCGACGGCAGTCCGGCCGCGACGCCCGAGCGCCGGCTGCTGGCCCTCGAGCGTGCGCGTTATGTGGGTGAGGCGGTCGCCATGGTGCTGGCCCATACCCTGCAGCAGGCGCGCGACGGCGCCGAGGCGGTCATGGTCGAGTATGAAGAGCTGCCGATGGTGGTGGACCTCGCTTCGGCAACCGCGCCCGGCGCGCCGGTATTGCACGATGCTGCGCCCGACAACATTGCGGCCGAAATGCACCATGGCGATGCGAACGCCACCGCCGCGGCGTTCGCCAAGGCCGCACATGTGGTGCGGCTGGACATCATGAACCAGCGCCTGGCAGCCCTCACACTGGAGCCGCGTTCCATTCTGTGCCTGATCGACCCCTCGAACGGCCGCTTGATCGTGCGCTTGAGCACGCAGATGCCTTCGGGTGCGCGCACGGCACTGTGCGGTGTGATTCCCGGCTTGCAGAACGACCAGGTGCGCGTCACTGTCGGCGACGTCGGCGGCGGCTTTGGAATGAAGGGGGGCATTTGTCCGGAGGATGCTGCCACGGCCTGGTGCGCCTGGACCCTCAAGCAGCCGGTCAAGTGGATCGCCGACCGCAGCGAGGAGTTTCTCAGCAGCGCGACCGGCCGCGATGTGCTGAGCCACTCCGAGCTCGCACTCGACGCCAGCGGCCGCATCCTGGCGCTGCGAGTGCATGCCACGGCCAACACGGGAGCCTACGCCACCGGTACCGGTGTGGCCATTCCGCTGCTGATCGGCCCGTGGGTACAGACCGGTGTCTATGACATCCAGACGGTGGACTTCCAGTTCAAGGCGGCCCTCACCAACACCGCGCCGGTCGGCGCCTACCGCGGCGCCGGCCGTCCCGAGGCCATCCACATCATCGAGCGGCTGATGGACGAGGCTGCGCGCCAGACCGGCATCGACCGCGTGGCGTTGCGCCGGCGCAATTTCATCCAGCCTGAGCAGATGCCGTACAAGAATGCGATGCAGCAGGTCTTCGACAGCGGCCGCTTCGAGCATGTGATGAACCAGGGCCTGGCGCTTGCCGACTGGGACGGGTTTGCCGCGCGCGAGCGCGCCTCGCGTGCCAGCGGCAAGTGGCGTGGCCTGGGCCTGGCAACATTCCTGGAATGGACGGGCGGCAACGTGTTCGAGGAGCGCGTCACTGTCACGGTGCTTGCAGAGGGCGTGATCGAGGTGTTCTCGGCCGTGAACGGCATGGGCCAGGGCATCGCCACTTCGCTGGCGCAACTCGTCGTGGACACTTTCGGTGTGCCGATCGAGCGTATCCGCGTGGTAACGGGAGACACCGATCGCGGCGACGGCTTTGGCAGCGCCGGATCACGCTCCATCTTTGCGGGCGGCTCGGCCGTGCGGGTCGGGTCCGAGCGTACCGTCGAACACGCGCGTGGGCTCGCCGCGGGCAAGCTGGAGGCTGATGCCCAGGACATCGAATTCCGCGAAGGGCGGTTCCACGTCAAGGGTACCGATCTGGGAATCGGTCTGTTCGAGCTCGCCGGCGCACAGGAGGGCGGGCGCATCCACGTCGAGTCCACCAGCTCGGTCAGCGGACCATCCTGGCCGAACGGTTGCCACGTGTGTGAAATCGAGCTGACACCACAAACGGGTGAAGTCGCAGTGGTGTCTTATGCGTCGATGAACGATGTGGGTCGGGTCGTCAATCCGATGATCGTGATTGGTCAGCTCGACGGCGGTGCCATCCAGGGCATCGGCCAGGCGCTCACCGAAGAGGTGGTGTACGACCGCGAGTCGGGCCAGTTGCTGACCGGCAGCCTGATGGACTATGCCGCTCCGCGCGCTGACATCACGCCGCCGTTTCGCAACGAGATGGACCAGTCCACGCCGTGCAAGAACAACCCGCTCGGAGTCAAGGGCGTCGGCGAACTCGGCACGATTGGCGCCACGCCCTGTGTCGTGAATGCGGTGGCGGACGCGCTGGCGCGCAACGGCCTGGCACAACGCACGCCGCACCTGCAAATGCCGCTGACACCGAGCCGCGTCTGGGAAGCCCTCCAGACCTGACCTCAGGCCCGCCGCGACGACAGCACAATGCCGCCCACAATCAGCACGAAGGCCAGCCCATGGTAGGGCTGCGGGGCTTCGCCAAGGAAGCTTGCTGACATCAGGGCTGCAAACAATGGCGTGAGATTATTGAAGAAGCCCGCCACATTCGGTCCGACCCGCTGCACCCCCAGGGCCCAGCAGCGGTAGGCCACGATGGCCGGGAACACAGCCACGTACAGCAGCGCAGCCAGCACCGAAGGCGTCCAGTGCATCGCCTGTGTGCTCCAGCGCCATTCCCCGGCCGCAAATGCGGCGGACCAGGCCAGGCCAAACGCCATTTGCGCCAGTAGGAATGCCGCCCAGTCATTCCGGATTCCTGTCGGCTCCGAGGTTCGCATCAACAGCCAGCTATAAAAGGCCCATGCCAGTGTGGCGAGCAACACAAAAATGTCGCCCGTCACCAGCCGCAGTGCCAGCAGGCGCGACCACTCGCCGTGGCTGAGGACACAGGCCACGCCGACCAGCGACAGAAGAGCGCCGCAGAGTTGCAGCCGGGTGACCGAGGCTCCAAAGAACAGGCGACCGACCGCCATCATCCAGATCGGGAGGCTGGAGGCCACCAGGGTCACATTGATGGGCGTGGAGGTTTGCAGCGCGAGGTATTGGAAGGAGTTGTACAGACCCACACCCAAAAGACCCAGCACTGCGTAGCGTCGCCATTGGCGCCACAGGCCACTGCCGGGTCGCAAAATGGGCCAGGCCCATGGCAACAATAGCGCGAATGCCAGCAACCAGCGCAGGAAGTTCAGCGCGAGCGGCGGGACCGATTCCGCCACCAGGCGGCCCACAATGGCATTGCCGGCCCACAGTAAGGGCGGAATGGTCAGCAATGCTGCTGTGCCCGGTGTCAGTCGCTGGTCCATGCGGGACGCCAGCCCTACAAGGCGTCCCGCAATCGGAGCGTAGACAGGCGTGCACTGTCCCAGAACGGGCCGGTCGTGGGGGCATGGCGCACCAGCAACGCGTGCACCAGGGGTTCGAGCAGGGTCGAATCAGGGTCCGCCAGCAGCACGTAGCGATCGTCGGATTGGCCCGCTTGCGGGCCGATGCGGGCCACCCAGTCCATCTTCAGGAGCGGCTCCAGCACGGACTCGATGCCCAGGTGGCTTACCTGCGCGCGTGCCGCCAGTTGCGGCACGGTGAGACCACGCTCGAGAGCGCCGCGCACGCTGCGCAGGGCCTGCAGCGTCTCCAGCGCCAGCTGGAAACGCCAGCCGGCACCGAGATCGCGGCGCACCACCCCACTGAGCAGGCTCGGCAGATAGGCCGTGATCACCGCGCCGACCAGGACGATGACCCAGGCCAGGTAGATCCATACCAACAGGATCGGCACTGTCGCAAAAGTGCCATAGACCACCGAGTAGGTCGGCACCTTGGCCAGGTAGACCGCCAGCACCTTCTTGGCCACCTCCATCGCCGTGGACACGAACAGGCCACCCACCAACGCGTGCTTCCAGCGCACGGTCGTGTTCGGAACGTAGTAATACATTGCGGCCATTCCCGCCGCCAGCACGGCGTACTGCACCAAGTCCAGCAGGAAACCCACCCCGCCCGGCATCACGCCCACCAGGCCCTTGGATGCGGACAAGGCGAACGACGTGATGGTGATGCTGCCGGCAAGCAGCAGCGGCCCGAGCGTCATGCCAGACCAGTACACCAGCAGGCGCTGCGCCAATGGCCGGGGCTCGCGTACGCGCCAGATCGCGTTGAGCGTGCGGTCTATCGTCATGATCAGCGCCAGCGCCGTGACAAACAGCACGATCAGACCGAGGCTGCCCAGGCGGCTCGCGTGCCCGGCGAATTGCGTCAGATACCCCAGAACCTGGCGTGCGATGTTGTCGGGCACCAGGCTCTCCACCAGCCACGTCTGCACCACAACCTGCAACTTGCCGAACATCGGAAACGCCGAGAACACGGCCAGCGCCACGGTCAACAGGGGCACCAGCGCGATGGTGGTCGTATAGGTGAGGCTGCTGGCAGTCAGCGCAAGGCGATCTTCGCGAAAGCGTTCGCGCAGGGTGTGGACCGTGCTGCGCCAGGGGAAAACCGCGAGCGAGCGGACAAATGTGGCAAGGGCCCTGTGGAGTTGCATGGCCGGTATGATGCCATTGCCATGCCCTCCCCGCCCCATTTCGTCAGCCAGACCCGGCTGCTCGCCGTCTCCAGCCTGATCGGCCTGATCGTCATCGGTCTGGCCTGGGAGCTCTGGCTGGCGCCCTTGCGGCCCGGCGGCTCCTGGCTGGCGCTCAAGGTGTTGCCCTTGTGCATTCCGCTGGCGGGCCTGCTGAAGAATCGCATGTACACCTACCGCTGGGTGAGCCTGATGGTCTGGCTGTATTTCACCGAGGGCGTGGTGCGCGCCTGGGGCGACAAGCCGCCGGGCAACTGGCTGGCGCTGGTGCAGGTGCTTTTGTGCTGCAGCCTGTTTGCGGCGTGTGCGCTGCATGTGCGGCTGCGCCTGGCCTCGGCCGCTGCGGCTGCGGCGGCTCCCCTCGCCTAGGGAAACCCTGCCATGGCATCAGCAACGGACTGTCTGCTAGAGGATCTGCGCCTGTCGATCGGTCCCGGTAACGTGCTGTGCGCCGCCGATGGCGCGGACCTCGGCGCCTGGGAGCAAGACTGGCGCAAGCGCAGCCGCGGCAGGGCGCTGGCTGTACTGCGTCCCGGGTCAACGCAGGAGGTTGCGCAGGTGGTGCGCATCTGCGCCAGGCATCAGGCAGCCACCGGTGTCAGCATTGTTCCGCAAGGTGGAAATACCGGTCTGGTAGTGGGTTCGGTTCCTGATGAATCCGGCACCCAGGTCGTCCTCAGCATGCAGCGTATGCACGCCGTGCGAGCCCTGGATGGCAGCAATCTCACCGTTACGGTGGAAGCGGGCTGCGTGTTGCAATCCGTTCAGCAGCACTGCCAGGAAGCGGGTTACCTGTTTCCCCTGAGCCTGGCCGCCGAAGGCAGTTGCACGATCGGCGGCAACCTGGGGACCAATGCCGGCGGAACGCAGGTAGTCCGTTACGGCAATACGCGCGATCTGTGCCTGGGGCTGGAGGTGGTGAATGCACGTGGCGAAATCTGGCAGGGACTCCGCGGCCTACGCAAGGACAATACGGGCTACAACCTGCGCAACCTGTTCATTGGCTCTGAAGGCACGCTGGGCATCATGACCGCCGCGACCATGAAGCTCGTTCCGCTGCCGGTGGCGCAACTCACCGCATGGGCTGCCGTGCCGTCGCTGGAGCATGCGCTGCAGTTGCTCGCGCTGGCACAACGTCAGCTGTCGGCGGGGCTTACCGGCTTTGAGGTCATGGGGCAATTTGCACTGTCTTTGGTTGCCCGCCATTTCCCGCAGCAGAGCATCCCGCTCTACCAGGCCAGCCCCTGGTGCGTGCTGCTGGAAAATTCGGACTACGGCTCGCAGGCGCGCGCCCGGGAAGGTTTCGAGCACCTGCTGGAAACGGCGCTGCAACAGGGCTGCGTCAGTGATGCGGTCGTGGCAGAAAACATCACCCAGGCCCAACAGCTGTGGGATATCCGCGAGCGAATCCCTATTGCCCAGTCCACCAACGGCCTGAACGTCAAGCACGACATCTCGATTCCGATCTCGCGCATCCCTGAGTTCGTGCGTGTTACCGATGCCTTGTTGCAGCAGGTCGTCCCGGGCGTGCGTTTTGTAAATTTCGGCCATCTGGGCGACGGTAACCTGCACTACAACGTGCAGTGCCCGGAAGGCGAAGACGGCGTGGCATTCCTGGCCAACCACGAATCGACCATCAACGACCTGGTGTTTGATTCGGTGACGCGATTTGACGGATCCATTTCGGCAGAGCATGGCATCGGCAGCCTCAAGGTCGACAAGCTCCCGCAACACCAGTCGGCAGTTGCACTGGACATGATGCGCGCCGTCAAGCGCGCGCTCGACCCCACCAATCTGTTCAATCCCGGGCGGGTGGTGCGGGTCCACCCCGCTTAAGCGCCCCACGGCAAAGCGTTCCGTGGCACCTGCACGGTGCCTGTCGCACCAGGAATGCGCTCTAATTTTGGCATCACGCCAGCAACAAATCGGCTCTTGCGTGTACACCCTGCTGTCATCAAAATGCATCCAGAACCACCCACTTCCGGAGATCGCGCATGACGACAGAAACGCAATTCACCCGCCGCCGCCTGATGGGCGCCACTGCCGCTGCAGCGGGTCTTGCCAGCACGGGGGCGCTGGTGTCGATCGACGCGCTGGCGCAGGGCAAGGCCCGGGTCAACATGCAGCTCGGCTGGATTCTGGGCGGCAACCAGATTGCCGAGGTAGCTGCCAAACAACTCGGTTATTACGAGACTGAGGGCCTGGAACTGGCCATCCAGCCAGGCGGCCCGAGCATTGACGGCGTGGCGATTGTGGCCGCCGGCCGCCATGAAGTGGGCCAGGTATCCTCCAGCCCGTCCAACATGCTCGCGGTTTCGCAGGATCTGCCGATCAAGGTGTTTGCCACGGGCTTGCAGCAGCACCCCTACACCTTCTTCTCGCTCAAGAAAAACCCGATCCGCTCGCCGCAGGACATGGTCGGCAAGAAGATCGGCATCCAGTCCACCGGCATGGTGCTGCTGCGTGCGCTGCTCGCCAAGAACAAGATCGACGAAAAGTCGATGACCATCATCCCGATCGGCAATGAGCTCACGCCGCTGCTGACGGGTCAGGTCGATACCGTGACCGGATGGCAGACCAACACCTCGGCGCTCAAGCCATTCGGCACCGACCGTGTGGACCTGCGCCTGTGGGACACCGGCGTGCGCCTGTACGCCCTGCCTTATTACGCGCACACCGACACCATCCGCAACAAGCCTGAGATGCTGGCGCGTTTCCTGCGCGCCACGGCCCGCGGCTGGGCCTTTGCCAACAAGAACCGCGATCAGGCTGTGGACATGCTGATCAAGGAGTACCCGAACCTGGACAAGGCAGACGAACGCCTGGCAGTCGATTCACTGATGAGTTATGCCTACAACTCGCTGACCAACCAGAACGGCTGGGGCACCATGGACCGCGCGGTCTGGCAGGACCAGATCCAGCAGTATGCGGATCTCGGCCAGTTCACCAAGCGCGTGCCCAAGGTGGACGAGGTGATGACGATGGACATCCTGAACGCCACGCGGGAATACCGCGTGCGCAACTCCTGACCCGTTCGCGCTCGCGCCCAGGCTCCATGCTTGCCTCCGATACCCTTGCGCCGACAGCGCAAGGAGAACCTGCGCCTGCCGCAGCGCCCGCGGCCAGCGCCGCTGGCGCCGTGGCTGTTTCCTGCCGTGACATCAGCGTACGCTTCTTCACCGAGCGGCGCAGCGTCACCGCCCTGCACAACATCAGCCTGGACATCCAGGCGGGCGAGTTCCTGAGCCTGCTCGGGCCGTCGGGCTGTGGCAAGTCCACGTTCCTGCGCGTCGTCGCCGACCTGATTGCGCCGACCACCGGCAGCCTGCAGGTACTGGGCGTGACGCCGGAGACGGCGCGTCTGCGCCGCGACATCGGCTTTGTGTTCCAGGACGCGGCCCTGCTGCCCTGGCGCACGGCGCTGCAGAACGTCGAGCTGCCGCTGGAAGTGGCGCGTGGTCGCACCCAGGGCGCCAAGGCCGCGCGCGCCACGCCGCTGGAGCTGTTGCATCTGGTCGGGCTCAAAGGCAGCGAGAACGCCTACCCGCATGAACTCTCAGGTGGCATGCGCCAGCGTGTCTCGATTGCGCGCGCCCTGGTGAGTGATCCGCGCATCCTGCTGATGGACGAACCGTTTGGCGCGCTCGACGAAATCACGCGCGACCGCCTGAACGAGGAATTGCTGCGTGTCTGGCGCGAGCTCGGCATGACGGTGCTGTTTGTCACGCACAGCATCTACGAGGCGGCCTTCCTGGCGCAGCGCGTATTGATGCTGGCGGCCAACCCGGGCCGGGTGC
>JANNDB010000522.1:0-3847 GCA_031387285.1 Betaproteobacteria bacterium
AGCAGCTGCTTGCTGACGACCTGGGTCGCCGGGAACAAGCGGGAGCCGGAGCCTCCCGCCAGAATGATGCCTTTGCGGGACACGAAGGGCGATGGGGTGCGGGTGTTGTTCATGAGGCCTTGGGTGGCGTGATTTCTTCCAGCATGCGCTGCAACAATACTTGCCAATGCGGCAGGTGGAGCTGAAAAGTCGAACTTATCAGGCGGGTGTCGAGCCTTGAATTCAGTGGCCTGCGGGCCGGACTTGCCCGTTGCGCTGTGCTCACGGCGGAAATGGTTTCCGGCCGGGCTGCCAGGTCCCAGCCCAGTGCCAATGCCTGCGCGACGACAAACTGGGCATACGCCTGCCAGGTTGTCTCGCCACCCGCGACACAGTGGTACAAACCTGCCTGGTCGGGCCGCGCACGTGCCTGACGCAGCAGGTGCGCGGTTGCATCTGCCACTGTTTCTGCCGCGGTTGGCGCACCATGCTGGTCGCCGACGACAGTAAAAGCGGCTTTGTCGCGAGCGAGTGCCAACATGGTTTTGGCGAAATTGCCGCCGCGCGCCGCATAGAGCCAGCTGGTGCGCAAGATGAGATGGCGGCGGGCCACTGATACGGCCTTTTCCCCTTCCAGCTTGCTTCGCCCGTAGATATTGAGCGGCCCGGTCGGGTCGCTCTCTTTCCAGGGCGTGTCGCCGCTGCCATCAAAGACGTAGTCGGTGGAATAGTGCACCAACCAGGCGCCGAGCCGGTTCGCCTCGGTTGCCAATACGTCGGGCGCGCGTGCATTGACGGTGTGCGCCACGTCAGGTTCGATTTCTGCCTGCTCCACCGCCGTATAGGCCGCCGCGTTGACGATGATGTCCGGTCTGACCTCCCGCACCGTGCGGGCCAGTCCGTCGAGGTTGCTGAGGTCGCCGCACAGTCCGCCTGGGTTGCCGGAAGCTTCGCGTCCCAGCGCGACCACTTCCCCCAGCGGCACGAGGCTACGCTGCAACTCCCAACCCAGTTGGCCATTGCGACCGAACAGCAGGAGCCTCATGCTGGCGCCGGCGTGCCGTAGTGCTTGTCCATCCACTCGCGGTAGGCACCACTTTGCACGTTGGCGACCCATTCCTGATTGTCCAGGTACCACTGCAAGGTCTTGCGAATCGCGCTCTCGAAGGTTTCGGCGGGACGCCAGCCGAGTTGTTGCTCGATCTTGCGGGCGTCAATGGCATAACGGCGATCATGCCCCGGCCGGTCGGTAACGAAGCGGATCAGCTGACTGTGCGGCGCCCCAGTGGCGCGGGGCCGCAGGTCATCGAGCAGCGAACACAGGCGGTGCACGATGTCCAGATTGGGCATTTCGTTCCAGCCACCCACGTTGTAGACCTCTCCGGGCGCGCCGGCCTGTAGCACCCGACGCAGCGCACTGCAATGGTCCTTCACATACAGCCAGTCGCGTACTTGCTGGCCGTCGCCGTAAACCGGAAGCGGCTTCCCGGCCAGCGCATGGACGATCATCAACGGGATCAGCTTCTCGGGGAATTGGAGCGGACCATAGTTGTTCGAGCAATTGGTCGTCAGCACGGGCAGGCCGTAGGTGTGGTGGTAGGCGCGCACCAAATGGTCACTCGCCGCCTTGCTTGCAGAGTACGGACTGTTAGGCTGGTAGGCCGTGCTCTCGGTAAAGGCCGGGGCAGATCGGGTGAGCGATCCGTACACCTCGTCGGTGGACACATGCAGCAGGCGGAAGGTAGCCTGCGCCTTCTGGTCCAGCCCGTTCCAGTAGGCGCGCACCGACTCCAGCAAGGTGAAGGTGCCGACGATGTTGGTGTGAATGAACTCGCCCGGTCCATGGATGGAGCGGTCCACGTGGGATTCCGCGGCAAAGTTGACGACGGCGCGCGGGCCATGTTGCGACAGTAACGCCGCCACCAACGCTGCATTGCCGTAATCGCCATGTACGAAGCGATGGCGCCCATCGCGCGTCAGGGAGGCCAGATTCTGCAGATTTCCGGCGTACGTCAGCTTGTCCAGGTTGACGATGGGCTCATCGGATTGCGCCAGCCAGTCGAGGATGAAATTGCTGCCGATGAAGCCGGCGCCGCCGGTAATGAGAATCGTCATGGAACTACGTGCAGGCAGGTAGAGAAGAATGCGCGGGAACCGTACGCCGCGATTATTTTCCGCCTTCTCCCGGTCCTGCCGTGCCGGCAGGCGCGCCTGTGACGGAGGCAGCGGCCGCGCTGGCTGCGGCCTCCGGAGCCGGACGCGCGAAATCGCCAAGGTAACTGACACCGGCCTTTGCCCGGAGTTGCTGGAGGTTCTGCTTGATTGCTGCTGCGCCTCGCTGGTTTACAAGAAATTGTTCAATGCGTGGCAAAGCGATTGCCTCGGTAAGTGGCGCTGCCTCGGATCGCGCGACCCTGAGAACGTTGAAACCCTGCCGCGTGGGCGTAGCCATGATTTGCCCGTCCTTGAGCGCGTGAATCCGGGCCAGCAACTCCAGTGGTATCTGCTCCGCCGTGCGGTTGGCGGCGCCGCGCCCGAACTTGATCTGCCGCGACCCAAGCCAGCCTGCGATTTCCTCCAGCGACTTTCCGGCACTTACCTGGCCGCCAACCTGCTCCAGGACATCCGGGGCGGCGCTCGGCACAATGATTTCCTGCAGGCTGAATATCCGCCTTTCCGAAAACAGAGGCGGATGTTCACTATAGTAGGTGCGCATTTCCTCCAGGGTCGGTTTCGGGGTGGCGCTGACAATCGACTGCAGGTAGGCGCGCGACAACACCTCGCGCCGGGCGGCCTCGAATTGCGCGACCACCTCAGGCGCGCGGTCGAGCTTGTTTTCAAGTGCCCGGTCGGCAGTCAGCTGCTGGTCGATCAGCTTTTCCAGCAGTTCGCGACGCAGTGTCTGGGTGGCCTGCGGACTCGCGTTTCCCAGGTTTGCTCTGGTTACCAGCTGGTCAATCAACTGCGCTGGGATTTCGTGAGAGCCAATCCTGGCAGCCGGCGGCCCTGCGGGTATGGATTCAGGGGGCTTGCTGCACCCCGGCAGCACAGTCAGGGCAACAACGAGCAGCGACATGGCGCTCAGGTGCAGTGAGTCCGGCATAGGGTGTGAAGTGTAAGGAACACGGTCGCGGCTCAGCCACCACTGTCCAGCGAAAAAGTGGCGTGGCGGTCTTGCGCCAGCAGTTTCACCATTTGCGGCAATGCCATTTGTAACTGGGCCTTGAGTGTGTGTGGGGGGTTGATCACGAACATTCCGCTGGCGGGCAACCCCGGGCGCTGCTCCTGCCCGTTCGCGTCAGTCGTTATCTTGCTGTTTTTCACCGTCAGCGTAGCCTGCAACCAGGGGCGCTTGGCGCGTGTGGCCGCGCCCTTGAGTTTGCGCGGCAGGTCGTGCGCTTCCGGTCGCGGTATGAGTGGATACCAGGTCACGTAGGTTCCGATCGCGAAACGGGCCAGTGCATCGGTGATCATCGCCGTCACCCGGGGGTAATCCGTTTTGAGTTCGTAGCTGGGGTCACACAGGACCAGGGCGCGGCGCTGCGGCGGCGGAAGGTACTTCCTGAGGGCTTCAAAACCGTCCTCACGCAGGACCGCAACCTGGCGGCCGGCCTCGAGCTGGGCGATATTGGCCGAAAGCGTCCTGGAGTCGGTTGGGTGCAGCTCGAACAGTTTGAGTTTGTCGCGTTCGCGCAACAGTCTCTGCATTATGAAAGGCGATCCCGGATAAACGCGGGCAGTACTTTTTGCATTGAACGTAGCCACCGTATCCAGATAGTCCTGCAGGGCCGGCGCCCAGGCCTCCTTTGCCGGCGCCGCTACTGCGCCGTCTCGAGGGGGGCCACCGGCAGTCGGGGCGTGGGCGCTT
>JANNDB010000523.1:0-2068 GCA_031387285.1 Betaproteobacteria bacterium
GACATGGAGGAGAACGAGCTCGGTGCGCGCTGCGTCGCCGCGGCGATCTGCGCGCCCGGGCACGGCGGCGCCGTCGCGGCCATCAGCATCTCCGGCCCCACGCCCCTCATGTCGGACGAGACGCTGGCGCGCATGGGGCGCGAACTGGCGCGCACGGCAAGCAGCATCGACCTCTCACGAGCCCTGCGCTGACTGGCGGATGCGGCGTGTGGTGTTTCGCGCGACGAAACACACGGTGAGACCGTACCGTAGCTGCGGCTACGACACCGGCCTACACTGAAAATCCTTTCGAATCTTGTGGAGTGTTTGTCATGATCCGTATCGCGACGGGGGGCTTCATGCACGAGTCCAACACCTTCTCGGTGATCCCTGCCAGCCTGGAAGCATTCCGGCGCGCCGGGATTCTGGAGGGCGACGCGATCCGCGACGAGTACGCCACGTCGCAATCCACCTTTGCCGGGTTTTTTGCCATCGAGCGCGAGGACCCCGAGGTACAGGTCGTGCCGCTGGTGTATGGCCGAGTCACACCGATGGGCGCCATCACGGGTGAGGCCATCGAGTACCTCATGGACAGCATGATCACCGCGCTGCGCGAGCAGGGACCATGGGACGCCGTATTGCTACCGCAGCATGGTGCGGCCGTGTCCATCCCCTGGCTGGATGCCGATGGCGAGATGGTGCGCCGGGTCCGCGCCCTGGTCGGCCCCAAGGTGCCGATTGGCATAGCCATGGACATGCACGGCAACATGACCCGCGCGATGGTGGAGGCTGCCGATGTCGTGACGGTGTACCAGACCAATCCCCACATCGACGCGTTCGAACAAGCCATTCTGTGCGCGCGCTTGATTGTGCGCACCGTGCGCGGCCAGATCCACCCAAAGCAGGCCATCGTCTGCCCGCCGCTGCTGGTGAACATCCTGAACCAGGGCACCAGTGACAAGCCGATGTCGGACCTGATGCAGATCGCCGCGCGCCAGCGCCAGCGCCCGGGAGTGCTGGCGGTCAACGTGGTCGAAGGCTACCCGTATGCCGACGTGCCCGAGATGGGCATGTCCTTCATAGCCGTCACCGACAACGACCAGGCCCTGGCCGACGAGGTGGCGCAAACGCTGGCGCGGGCCGCCTGGGACATGCGCGAGGCGCTCAATCAGGGCGGGGTGACGATCGAGTCGGCGCTTGCGCAGGCGCAACAGGCAACGGCCGGCCCGGTGGTGCTGTTCGACGTGGGCGACAACGTCGGCGGAGGCAGTCCGGGCGATTCCACCCACATCCTGCACGCCGCGCGCCGCATGGGCGTACATGACCTGCTGCAGGGCGTCTACGACCCGCAGGTGGTGCAGCTCGCGCAGGCCGCTGGCGTGGGGGGCCGCGTGCAGGCGGCCGTCGGCGGCAAAAGCGACGCGCTGCACGGCGCGCCGTTTCCGATCGAGGCCACCGTCACCGCCCTGTCGGACGGACGCTACGAGGAGACCGGACCGACACATGGCGGATTTCGCTTTTACAACAATGGCCCGAGTTGTGCGCTACGTACGGACGACGGCATGACGCTGGTAGTGACCTCGCGCTCAAGTGGCACGGCCAGCCTGCAGCAATTCCGCGCCCTGGGCATCGAGCCGCTGGATATCCGTGTCATCGTCGCCAAGGGAGTGCATTCACCGCGCCCGGCGATGGAGCCAATCGCGCGCCAGCTGATCTGGGTCGCCAGCCCCGGCGTCACGTCTGCCGACCTGGGCAGCTTCAGCTACCACCACCGGCGCGTTCCGTTGTTTCCGCTGGAACGCGACACGCAGTGGCCTTGAGGCGCGTGGCGCCAAAGGGCCGGCAGCGCGCGGCGCGCACTGTCAATAGAGCCGATCGCGGTAACTCGCGTCGATGCTGGATTGCACGGCCTCGACGCTGTCGCTCAGGCGTGCCTGATCCTTGACGGCCTCAGCCAGCGAAGAGAGTCCCTGCGCATCGGGCCAGTCCTGCGGGCTCCACAGGCGCGAGCGGATGACACACTTGCCGCAGTGGAAGAAAACCCAGTCCAGCGAGACCACCATGGCCAGCGGCGGCGCCCGCCCGCCCA
>JANNDB010000054.1:0-2833 GCA_031387285.1 Betaproteobacteria bacterium
GCCCAACTGCTGGTGTTTGCGGCGCTGTTCCAGTTGCCCGACGCGGTGCAGGTCGCGACCAGCAGCGCCATCCGCGCCTCCAAGGTGACACGGCCCCCCATGCTGATCCACCTGACCGGCTTCTGGGGCCTGTGCCTGCCGCTGGGGTGTGTGCTGGGGCTGGCGGCCGCCTGGTTGCCGTGGCGGCCGGTCTAGGCGATGGCGGCCCGGGGTTTCTGGATTGCGCTGGTCGCTGGTCTGGCGGTTGCCGCAGCCGCGCTCACCTGGTTTCTGGCGCGTCTGTCGGCAAGCCGCATTGCGCAAGCCAGCCCGAGCTGACCTGACCTGAGCCGGCCAGAGGCTACAGTGGGGCCGACCGGTTTTCGGAGCACAACATTTGACTGGAGGGGCAGACCATGAATGAACGCGTACGGCTGGGCGTGGACGAAAACGGTGTGGCGCAGGTGCGCCTGAACCGCCCCGACAAGATGAATGCGCTCGATCCGGCCATGTTCGACGCGCTGCGCGACGTGGGCGTGCAGTTGCAGGGCATGCACAAGGTGCGTGTCGTGGTGCTCTCCGGCGAAGGGCGCGCATTTTGCGCCGGGCTCGACTTTGGCCGTTTCGAAAAGATGAGCCAGGCCGATGCCACGGTTCTGCCAGCGACCGACCTGCGCGTGCGTACGCACGGCCTGGTCAACGCTCCGCAGCAGGTGGCCTGGGTCTGGCGCACGCTGCCGGTTCCGGTGATCGCCGCCGTGCACGGTGTGGCGTTCGGCGGCGGCCTGCAAGTGGCGCTGGGCGCCGACATGCGCCTGGTGGACGCGCAGACCCGTATGTCAGTGATGGAGATCAAGTGGGGGCTGGTGCCCGACATGGCCGGCATCGTGCTGATGAGCCAGCTGCTGCGTGGTGACGTGGTGCGCGAACTCACCTACAGCGGGCGCATAGTGCTGGGGCCAGAGGCGGTGCAGCTGGGCCTGGCCACCCGCCTGTGTGAAGACCCTTTGGCCGAGGCGACGGCGCTCGCCCTGCAGATTGCCCGCAGCAGCCCGGACGCGATCCGGGCCGCCAAGCGCCTGCTCAACCAGACGCTGACCGATACGCCAGCGCAGATCCTGCAGGCCGAGTCCGACGAGCAGTTCCGCCTGATCGGCAGCCCGAACCAGGTGGAGGCGGCGAAAGCCGGACTGGAGAAACGCGCGCCGCGGTTTGCAGATGCGGCCGGGCGCTAGTGTAGTGCTGCATTCTGTTTGGAACTTAAGCGGCTATTGGCGCGAATGACCTTCTCCAGGATGTCGGCAGCGCTTTTGGTCCAGATGAACGGCTTGGGTTTGATGTTGTGATGGGCGACATACTCGTCAATGGCGGCCACCAGCTCCGGCGCGCTGGTGAATACGCCGCGGCGCAGTCGATTGACGGTAATGTCGCGAAAGAAGCGCTCGACCATGTTCAGCCACGACGCCGAGGTGGGCGCTCCCGGTGCGCGGCAGGCGCATCGTCCACATGTCCATGGCCCCGCCGGGCGCGCAGCGCCCGGCCCCCGTCGGCTCCAAGTTTTCTTGAGCTGCCGCTTCAGGCTTCAACCGGCATCGCATCAGGCGTGCGCAGGCGCCCCAGAATCATTTCCTTCGCTCGCTGGGCGCGCCAGACCCTGACACGGCGCTGCAATGTTCTCAGCTGTGCCTTGCTGGCGTACACGTCCGGAACCAGCGTTGCCAGCCGCTCCATCAACGCTTTGGCCGAGACTGCCGGCTCGGCAATCAACCAGCCCTCGATCACAGGCCATGCATCGGCGAACGGGTCCACCCGAGTCTTCCACCAGTGTTTCGCCGTGGACCGCCAAGTTGCTCAGCGTCTGCTGGGCAAGCCGGATCTCTTGCAGCAGCCGCACAGGGTCGAGGCTCATGAACCGAGCGGTCAGCTTCTCTCTGATCGCCGGTCCCACACTGCTATGGGCCAGGAGCCGATCACACGGTGTCGCCGGCGTGAAGTAGACCTTGTGCACCCGAGCGCCGTCGCGCGTCTTGGACTTCAGCTTGAACGACGGCTGAAAGAAGTTGATGTACAGGCGTGACGACGCGTACAACTGCGCCAGCGCCTTCGTGGCCGCGGCTCCGCTCAGACGGCCATATCCGACCAGTCGCCGCACGATAGCGCCGTTCTTCTGCTCGACCCATGCTTGGTCGTTCTTCTTGTAGGCCCGTGAGCGTGTCTGCACCAGGCCACGCCCCTTGCAGTAGTCGAAGACGCTCTGGCTCATGAAGGCGCTGTCGTTGTCCGAGTCCACACCGAGCATGGGGAACGGCAGCTCGGCGGCCACCTTGTCAAACGCGTCGATCACCAGCATCTGTTCGCGTACCCGCATGGCCACGCACTCGGGCCAGCCGCTGGCGATATCCGTCAGCGTGAGAGTATGGACGTAGTCGCCATCGGTCTTGGGGCCTCCACAGTGCTCGACCATGTCGATCTCGAAGAACCCGGGATGCGGGTCAAGCCAGTCCGCGAAAGTTCGACCCGGGATGCTGCGCCGGATCGCCGAGCCAACGCCCTTGCGCCGCTTGCGCTGTCCATCTATGTGCGCTCGCGCAGCGGCCAGCACGCGATCTATGGTCGCCGCGCTGACCTGCAAGACCTTGTTCTTGATGACAGGGTCCAGGTCGAGATGGCCGTGCCGCTCCATGGCATCGACCAACATCGGGATCAACGGCTTCAGGCGCTTGCCGCATACCGCGATCGGCGGCTTCCCACAACACCGTCAACGCCTGGGCCACCGCCTCGTCGTAGACGCGGTTGCGCAGGCGCTCATCGGTTGCCGGACTGAACTCACCGCGCAGCACCCGGATCGCGTGCT
>JANNDB010000542.1:0-1757 GCA_031387285.1 Betaproteobacteria bacterium
GCAACTGATACTGGCCGATGAGCCGACCGGCGCGCTGGACACGCAAACCAGCGAGGACATCATGCGCCTGCTGACCGACCTCAACGCCCGGGGCCTGACCGTGGTGCTGGTGACACACGAGAGTGACATCGCGGCCTGGGCGCGGCGCAGACTGGTATTTCGGGACGGCCTGATGGTGCAGGATGTCGAACGCGGGGCGGAAAAGCCTGCGGCAACCGGAGTAGCGTCATGAACGCGCTGGCCGCATTGCGCAGCGCCCTGCGCGCCCTGGCGGCGAACACGCTGCGCAGCATCCTCACCATGCTGGGCATCAACATCGGCGTGGCTGCAGAGATCACCATGAACGAGGTCTGGCAGGGCGCAACGGACCGGGAGCAGGAGCAGATGAAGGGCCTGGGCTCCAACATCATGCTGGTGTTGCCGGGAACGATCACGCAGGGCGGTGTGCGCCTGGGCGCACAGACCGGTCAGGGACTTACCGAGGAAGACGCGATCGCCATCGCCGTAGATGTTCCGGAAGTGCAGGTGGCTGCGCCCACTTTGCGCTCGGGCGCGCAGGTGGTGGCTGGCAGCGCGAACTGGAGTACCAGCGTGTTCGGCTCCACGAACGACTATCTGGAAGCGCGCGAATGGCCACTCGAATCGGGCCGCCTGTTCGAGGCAGCCGAGATCGCCGGCTCGGCCAAGGTGGCCATCATCGGGCAGACGGCGGCGCGCGAATTGTTCGGTGAGGCGGACCCGCTGGACCAGGTGATCCGCGTCAAGAAGGTGCCGGTTGTCATCATCGGCGTCCTCGCCAAGAAGGGCCAGAACTCGCTCGGCCAGGACCAGGATGATGTACTGATGTTGCCCATCACCACCTACCGCAACCGGGTGCAGGGCGGGGCCGGCGCGAAGTTCAAGCGCATCGGCTCGATCAGCGTGAAGGTCAAGGACGGCCAGAGCATGAAGGTGGCCGAGGAAAACATCAAGGATTTGCTGCGCCAGCGCTTCAAGGTGCAACCCAATGCCGAAGATCCGTTTTCCATCCGCAACCTCACCGAAATTTTGCAGGCCCAGGAAGCCTCCAGCCGGGTCATGACCCTGCTGCTGGCGGCAGTGGCTGGCATCAGCCTGATCATCGGCGGCATCGGCATCATGAACATCATGCTGGTGAGCGTGACCGAGCGCACGCGCGAGATCGGCCTGCGCATGGCGGTGGGCGCACGCGGGCGCGACATCCTCACGCAATTCCTGATCGAGGCCGTGACCCGGAGCCTGATCGGCGGCGCCATCGGAGTGCTGCTCGGTGCGGTCGCCACCTGGGCAGTTGGCAGTTTTGCCGGCTGGCAGGTGAGCATGACCGCGTCGAGCATTGTGCTTGCGGCCGGGTTCTCGGGATTTGTCGGCGTCTTCTTCGGCTTCTACCCGGCGCGGCGCGCTTCCAAACTGCTGCCTATCCAGGCCTTGCGCTACGAATAGGCCGGGTCATCGCGAAGGGTGGGGCGGCGATAATCCACATCCTATCAAGGAGCGTCTGTGGATATTGTCTTGCTGGTCAAGTCGGCGATCATGGGCATCGTCGAGGGCCTGACCGAGTTCCTGCCAATCTCGTCCACCGGCCACCTGATACTCGCCGGGGCCCTGCTCGGACTCGATGACGCCAAGGGCAAGGTGTTCGACATTGCGATCCAGACCGGCGCCATTCTGGCGGTGATCATTGTGTATTGGCAACGCATCCGCGCCACCGTGCTGGCCTTGCCGAGCCAGCGCCAGGC
>JANNDB010000588.1:0-5485 GCA_031387285.1 Betaproteobacteria bacterium
TGGCGGTGGCGGTGGCGGTCCTGCGGGCAGGTGAGAGCGCCTTGGCAGGCTTTTGTGCCGAAGCGCCGTCGCCGTGGTTGCCGTGGATGAAGGACTTGACCTGCGGGTAGACCATTTCGCGCCAGCGCCGGCCCGAGAATATCCCGTAGTGACCGGCTCCCTTGACCTCAAAGTGGTACTTGCGGGAATCCGGAACGCCAGCACAGATACCACGCACAGCCTCTGTCTGGCCAGAGCCGGAAATGTCGTCGAGTTCGCCTTCGATCGAGAACAGCGCAGTCGTCTTGATGTCCTGCGGACGTACCCGTTCCAGTTGTCCGTCCACCGACATGACGTCCCAGGTGCCGTTCACCAACGAAAAATCCTGGAAAACAACGCGAATGGTGTCGAGGTAATAGTCGGCATCCATGTCCAGGACGGCGTTGTACTCGTTGTAGAACTTGCGGTGCGCATCGGTGCTGGCACCGTCACCCTTGATCAGATCCTGGAAATAATCGTAATGGCTCTTGGCGTGGTTGCTCGGGTTCATTGCCACAAAGCCCGAATGCTGCAGGAATCCGGGGTAGACGCGCCGGCCGGCCCCAGGAAAGTTGCTCGGAACACGGTAGATCACGTTGTTTTCGAACCACTGGTAACTCTTGTTCATCGCCAGGTTATTCACCGCGGTTGGCGACTTGCGGGCGTCGATCGGGCCACCCATCATGGTCATTGTGAGCGGTGTTGTCTCTCCGCGCGAGGCCATCAGCGAGACCGCAGCAAGGACCGGCACTGTCGGCTGGCAAACGCTGACTACATGGCAGTTACCGTACGTTGCCTGAATGTGGCGGATGAATTCCTGAACGTAATTGACGTAGTCGTCGAGGTGGAAGGATCCCTCGGACAGCGGTACGGTGCGCGCGTTCTTCCAGTCGGTGACGTAGACCTTGTGGTCGCGCAGCATGGTCTGCACGGTGTCGCGCAACAGGGTCGCGAAGTGGCCTGAAAGTGGTGCGACCACCAGTACCGCGGGCTGCCCCTTGAGCACCGACAGCGTTGCCGGATCGTCGGAAAACCGCTTGAAGCGGCGCAATTCGCAAAACGGCTTGCTGACCTCCACGCGTTCGTGGATGGCCACTGCGACGCCATTCACATCCGCCGTGCGAATACCGAACTCGGGCTTTTCGTAGTCCCGTGCCAGCCTGTGCATCAGGTCGAATCCGGCCGACATGCGTTGCGCAAACGGGTTCTGCCCGAACAGCGTCAGCGGATTGGCGAACGCCTTGGATGCGGCGCTCGCCATGTCGGCAAACGGCTCCATCATGGAACGCTGGGATTCGTAGAGTTGGTAAAGCATCAGAGCATGCGCCGGTTGTTATGTTGCACTGCAATATATCAGTAGTCGAGGGCACTGAGTGGGGCAGAGTCCCCAAAGCGGCGCGCGATCGGGTTTTCCAGCTCGCCAGACGCTGGCAAATGCCTCAATTTGTCGGCCTATACTCTGAACTGCCATACGCACCGACCAATATTTCCACCAGCGCATGAGTGTCCAGACAACCGTAGTCTTCGCTGACCTGATGGGAAGCACAGGGGTATTCGAGACGATTGGCAACGCGCGCGCCTCGCGCGTGGTTACGCAACTTACCCAGTGGATTGGCGACATATTTGTGGCCCACCGGGGGCGTGTCGTCAAAACACTGGGCGACGGTGTATTGGCCGTGTTTGCGCATGCGCCCGATGCCATCAGCGCGGTTGTGGATGTTCAGCGCAGCCACCAAAAGCGAATTGCGAACGCTTCGTCCGGCACCCGGATGCCGATTCGCGTAGGGGTTGCACGCGGTGAAGTCGAATTTGTCGATGGCGACTGCTATGGCGATGCCGTCAACGTGGCGTCCCGTCTGAGCGACCTGTCCGGGCCACACCAGATCTGGGCCAACAATTTGTCGCTGGAACAGTCGGAGGAGGGCGAAGGTGTGCGTTTCCGTCCGCTGGGGCCCATCACCATCCGCGGTCGGGCCGAGCCTTGCTCCGTTTTCCAGGTGGAATGGCACGAAAACGCGAACAGCGATTTCCTCACCATGCAGGCTTCGCTGGACTCGCAAAGCATGCAGCTGGACAAGGATGTCCTGGGCGGCGAAATCGAACTGCGCTGGCTCGACGTCCGCAAACGTTTCCGCTCGGTCCAGTTGCCAATTCACATAGGCCGCGTCAGCCAGGCCGAATTCGTGGTCAATGATCCGCGCGTTTCGCGGGCGCACGCGCGCGTCGACTGGCGCAGCGGATCGATCCTGCTGGTTGACGTCAGCACCTATGGCAGCTGGGTGCGGTTTTCCGGTGGCGGCGCCGACCTTTTGCTGCGCCGTGAGGAATGCGTGCTGCACGGAAGCGGTGAAATAGCGCTGGGCGCGTCGTTCTCCGATGTCAGCGTGCCAACCGTGATGTTTTCGGTTTCCTGATATTGCCGCCCGGGTGGTTTGGGCCTTTATCGCGCGTGAGGGTTTCGTCGCATCGGCAGAGTATTCATTTACTTAACATAATATACATCGTATGTAGTTAAATCAACAGCGCAGGGCAAGCTTGAGTTGGTATATTGGCCAAATCCACAACGAGTCTTCCATTCCATGCCTGAAAGTTGCTTCGCTGATCTGCCCCAGTTGCGCCTGGAATTCTTCATCCACGGACACGGTCCCCGGCGCGTGGTGTTGATACATGGGTTTGAAGCGTCGGCTCGCATCTGGACTGAAGTCCAGACTTCGCTCCCAGCCAGTGAGTTCACGTCAATTGCCATCAACAACCGCGGTGCCGGGCGCTCGAGCGCGCCTGAGCGCGATGACGACTACGGTGTCGAGGCGTTTGCGCAGGACGCCCACCAGCTGACGCAGGTGTTGGGCTGGCACGCCTTTACCCTGGTCGGCCACTCCATGGGCGGCGTAACGGTGGCCCGCCACGCCATCGACAACCCGCTCGCCGTTTCGTCCCTGGTGATGCTCAATCCTGCCAATCCGGACGGGCGACAAGGAACGCCGGAGCAAATGGAGTCACGTATCGCGGCGTTTCTGCAGGCGCGTCACACACGCATCGGCGATGCAACGCTTGACGGGAACGATGCATCCGCAGCTCCCAACCTGGAGGCTGGTGGCGCGAACTGGCGCTCAATGCTCGCCCAGGACATGGCCAACGCCCCCGAACAACGCTTGCGCGGATCCTTGCGCTCGATGCACCGACTGCGCATGGGCGCCAGCCTGGCGCAGCTGCGGATGCCGACTTTGCTGGCGTGTGGCGACCGCGACGATCTCATTGCGCCGGCCGACATGCTGGACACTTGGCGAAAGTTGCCGGCTGGATCGGGTCTGCACGTCTGGCACGGGGTTGGTCACTCGCCCAACCTGGAGTGCCCTGGCGCATTTGCCGCCTTGCTGGCCGGCTTTATCCGCGAGAAAGCCGGCGCTACACAATCCGCGAGCTAGGCGCTGCGCCGGCGCACCCTACCACTTGCCTTTGGGCTGCCGGGCGCGCACAAATGCGGCAATGATTTCCGCCGAGTCCTGCCGACTGTTGCGCTGGGCGAAATCGATCGCCGAAAGCCCCTGGGCGTTCTTGAGCATCGGGTCGGCACCGGCTTCCAGCAACAATTTCACCGCGGATGCAGTGCCATAGTGCGCCGCCATCATCAGCGGCGTCGTTCCGTTTGGTGACTCCGCGTCAATATAGGCGTGGTTGTCAAGCAGCAGGCTGATGATCGCAATATGCCCCTTTGTGGCCGCATAGTGCAGTGGCGTCCACCCCGGCTTGTTGACGTCTGCGCCCTTCGCGACGAGTTTCTGCGCCAGCTCGGTCAGGCCCTGCAGCGATGCCATCATCAGCGGGCTCTCGTCAACCGCGTTGCGTGCCTCGAGATTGATTTTTGGCCAACGCAGCAATTCGTCGGCAACTTTGGCTGATTTTTCCCGCGCAGCAATCAGCAGTGCATGCTGGCCCTTGGGGTCTGGCGTGTTGCCATCAAAACCGCGTGCCAGCAGGTCGCGCACGCTTGTCGCATCGTCGGCGCCGACGGCCCTGAAGAAATCTTCATATGAACCGGAAATAGCCGGAATATTCCATGTAAAAACAATGAGATATACGACATATCTAATGTATTTTATTAGCATTTCAGCCCTTCGCAATCCGAAATAGCGCGTCGAAGTTGTCGTTGGTGGCCTGCGCTACCTGCTCAAGCTCCACGCCTTTCACGTTAGCCAATTGTTGCGCAACCAGCGGCACGTAAGAAGGGTTGTTGGTTTTCCCCCGATACGGCACGGGCGCCAGATAGGGGCTGTCAGTTTCAATCAGAACCCGATCCAGCGGCACAAATCGCGCCACCTCGCGGATTTCAGAGGCGGACTTGAAGGTCAGAATTCCGGAAAACGACACATAAAAGCCCAGATCGAGCACTGCGCGTGCGACCTCCAGGGTTTCGGTGAAGCAATGAAACACCCCGCGCGCCGGCCTGCCGCCCTGCCCCTGCCCCTCTGTCAACAGCATGTCCAAGGTGTCGGCGGCCGAACTGCGGGTGTGCACCACCAACGGCAGGTCGAGCTGGCGCGCTGCACGGATATGCACAGCAAAGCGGTCGCGCTGCCATTGCATGTCACCGACAGAACGGTCGCCCAGCCGGTAATAGTCCAGGCCGGTCTCCCCGATGCCAACCACCCGGGGCAGTCCTGCACGCCGGACCAGATCTGCCACGTCGGGTTCCCGGATGCCCTCGTTATCTGGATGCACACCGACGGTGGCCCAGAAATTCGCGTGATCCAGCGCCAGCTGGTGCACCTGGGGGAACTCCTCCAGCGTGGTGCAGATGCACAGGGCGCGCCCAACCGCCGCATCCGCCATGGCCTGACGGATGCGTGCAAGGTCTCCCGCCAGTTCGGGGAAAGTCAGGTGGCAATGCGAATCGGTAAACATCGGTGGTTGGCGCTGTCCATTGCTGAGGATGCGCAGGGAGACGAGCCAATCGGGCTCAGATAGTCTGGGTTGATCGGTCCGAGCCCACCAGGGCACCTAGAATTTCTTCTATCTTGAGTTTCAAAAGTTTTGACTTCTCGTCTTTGGGAAACTGGATTCCAACGCCCTGGGTCCGGTTGCCGGCTGCTTTGGCCGGTGTGACCCAGGCGACCTTGCCCGCGACCGGATAGCGCTGCGGATCTTCGGGAAGCGACAGCAGCACGTAGATGTCATCGCCCAGTTTGTATTCCCGCGCCGTCGGGATAAAGATGCCGCCTTCCGAAAACAGCGGGATATACGCCGCATACAAAGCCGCCTTCTCCTTGATGGCCAGCTGAATGACGCTGGGACGGGGCGATGTGGGCGCGGTGCTCATGGTTTCGTTGACTCAGCGCGAGTTTAGGGCGTTCTGGGCCTGACTGACCAGGACTTCCAGCATCAGCCCGGGGTTGAAGGGGTGTTCAACCGTGCGCCGCATGGCCGCGAGGGCGCGACCCCAGCGAACCAGTGTTGAAAACGCGGGTGC
>JANNDB010000591.1:0-2311 GCA_031387285.1 Betaproteobacteria bacterium
TAGCGCCAGGCGTGTTCGCCCAGGCCATGCACGATCAGCACGACCCCACGCACCGGTCCACGCTCCAGCGGCCAGTCGACCACCACCAAATTGGTGCCATCGCGGGCCGTCAGCGGCGTGAAGTTGGACTCGGACATGGCGCAGGGGCTGGAGGCGTGCTCAAGGCATCCTGGAGATGACTTTGGCCACCGCTGCGGTCAGCTTTTTCGCATACGGCACATGCAGGAACTCGTTGGGTCCGTGCGCATTGCTCTTGGGACCCAGAACGCCACACACCATCATCTGGGCTTTGGGGAAGCCGCGCTCAAGCATGTTCATGAGCGGTATCGTGCCGCCTTGCCCTATGTATCCGCAGGGAGCCCCGAAGTGCGCATTCGATGCGTCGTTCAGAGCCTGCTCGAACCAGGGGTCGGTGGTCGGCGCATTCCAGCCGGTGGCGCCGCCTTTGCTGTCGAAGGTAACGCGGGCCTGGTAGGGCGCGTTGTCTTCCAGCAGGGCCTTCATCTCCTGCACCGCTTTTGCCGCGTCCACCAGCGGTGGCAGCCGCAGACTGAGCTTGAACGCCGTGTAGGGACGCAACACGTTACCCGCGTCGGACAATGCGGGGAAACCCTCCGCGCCGGTCACGCTCAGGGTCGGAATCCAGGTGCGGTTCAGCAAGGCCTGCACCGGGTCGGCGGTGGTGGGCAGGACGACCGTGTTGGCGCCATCGCAGTCATAGTGCGCCCAGGGAAAGCGGCGGGTGACATCGTCTCCCAGGATAGCCGCCGTAGCGCGCGCCTGGGCCAGCCGTTCGGCGGGTACCTCGCAGTGAAAGCTGGCCGGCAACAGACGCCCGGTGGCGCTGTCCTCCAGGCGGTCGAGCACCTGACGCATGATGCGAAAGCTCGACGGCACCAGACCGGACGCATCACCCGAGTGCACACCTTCGGTCAGTACATCGATCCTGAGTGTTCCGCTGACCATGCCACGCAGGCTGGTGGTCAGCCAGAGCTGGTCATAGTTGCCGGCGCCGGAATCCAGGCAGATCACCAGGGCCACATCACCGAGCCGTGGCCGCAGAGCGTCTATATATGGGAGCAGATCGTAGGAACCGCTCTCTTCGCAGGTCTCCACGATCCCGACGATGCGCGGATGGGGTACTTGTTGCGCCTTGAGCGCCTGAATGGCGGCAATACTGGCGTAGGCGGCGTACCCATCGTCCGCGCTACCGCGACCATACAACTTGCCATTTTCGTATTTCGGAGTCCATGGGCCCAGATCCTTTCGCCAGCCGTTGAATTCCGGCTGTTTGTCCAGGTGGCCATAACTCAGTACCGTCTGGGTGGAGGCAGGACGGGTTGCCTCGACCTCGAAGAACAGCAGGGGCGTGCGGCCGGCCATGCGAATCACTTCCAGCCGCAGGCCAGGGACGTTCTGGTCCTCGATCCACCGGGCCGTGTTGCAGAGCACGGCTTCAATATGGCCATTGGCGGCCCACTGGGCGTCAAAACCGGGTGACTTCGCGGGGATCGTGATGTAGCGCGTCAACTGGCCGACGATATCGCCGTCCCAGCGCGCACCGGCATTTTCCAGCGCCTGCGCGTCGTTCAGTAGGGCGACGGGGACTTCCCTGTGCAGCGGAGCGTTCATGGTGCCACCTCGTTGAATTTACGCCATCGTACCAAGTCCGGCCAAATACGATGGGCGCATGCGGTCACGGTGTTGGCGCCTCGGGGTCAAGCAGCCCGGCCGAGCCCAGATCGGCCCAGAACGCGGAAGCGATGGTGTGGCGCATCATGGCCAGTCCGTCCTGCCATTGCCACACCGCCTGCGCGCCCAGCATGACGATGTCTATGGCCGGATGGGCCAACGGAAACTGCAAGGCCGCCGCCCGCAACGGCACTGCATGGCGCTCACATACGCCTTCGATGGCCGTCACACGCTCCACCCAGGGTTGAGCGGCTGGCCCATAGTTGAAGCGCAGGGGGCCGCCTGCGCGCACGCCCGTCGCCAGGATGCCGGAGTTGAACACGCCTCCCAGGGCAACATGCACGCCACGCTCAAGGCAGCGCGGCAACAAGTCGCTCAGCGCAGACTGGTCCAGCAGGCTGTAGCGGCCTGCGAGCAGCAGGCAGTCAAGGTCGGCGCCATCCAGAACGTCCAGGCATACCTGCACATCGTTCACGCCCAGCCCGACATGCCCCACCATTCCTTCGGACTGCATCCGGCGCAGCGCCGGCAGCGCTTCGTCGATGACCTGGCGCAACACCTGCGGGTAGGCGGCGCCGTGCGTGACGGCATCGCAATCATGGACGTAGGCAACGTCGAG
>JANNDB010000074.1:0-2860 GCA_031387285.1 Betaproteobacteria bacterium
TCACGGTAGGCGTGCAGCACGTCTTCCACCGGCCAGCCGGCAACGCCCCAGGCCGCGTGCAGGTCCAGATGGTGCTCGGCCAGGGCCAGGCTGCCGAGGCCTTCCATGATCTGGTCCGGCGGCACCGGCTGCCTGCGTGGCACCTGCTCCCTTTGGCGCGACTCGTGCAGCGCCAGCAAGGCCTCGCCAGCCGTGAGCGTGTAGATGCCGCGGCTGAAGCCGTTGCGCAACTCCGCCGGCGGCCGGGCGCCGGGTTCGCCGTGCCACAGCAATTGCAGGCCGCGGCGGCTGGCCTCTTCGGTGTCGGCCACCACTACCGGGTCGCCGAGCAGCCTGTTGTCCATGGTGATCCAGGGACCATCCGGCCGGGCATGCTGCAACAGGTCGGCCAGCAGCGCGCTCGATTGCACGCTGAGTATCAACTGCAGCGAGTTGCCCGACCAGGTCTGGGCGATGAGGTCCAGCAGGTGGGCGGCGTCCACCGAGGCGGCGGAGTCGGGCTGCACAAACAGCTGCACCGCGCGTGCCTCACGCTGGCGGCCCCAGACCCACTGGTAGCCAAGCGACAAATGCCCCAGGACGGAAGCCGACATGGCGGTCATACCAAAATCTCCGCGCTACCTGCGCCGACGCGCTCGCCGCGCCGCGCCGCCCATCGGATCTGGTGCGGCACTCCAGTCGGCGTCAACATGCGCTAGTTGATGAAATTGAACAGCGACAGGCGCTGCACCTGTGCATAGGACTGTAACGCCGCCTGGTATCCGGTCTGGAACTTGTTGAAGTCCGATATGCCCTTGGCAACGTCCAGGTCCTGCGCGCGCGAGCGATCCGCCTCCAGCGTCAGGGTGGATGACTCCTGCATGCTGGTGATCGTATCGGCACGGTTGAGCCAGTCGCCTGCCTGGCTGCGCGCCGCATGCAGCCGCTCCATGGTCGAGTCGACCTCCTTCAGGGCCAGCGTCACGGCCTGGGTGAGCTTGTTGTTGCCGGCCGCGTTGTCGATGCTGCTGATAGCCTGGTCCAGCACCGCGAACACGTCGGTCTGCGCACTGGGCGCAACCGTCACCACGTCGCCGTTTGCCGGCGCGCCGTTGACGGCGATGGCCATGCCGTCGAACTGGATCGGCTGGCCGTCGGTGTAGGGCTGGGCAGCGCTCACCACGGTCGCGCTGGTCGTGTCCACCACGTCGTACGTGGTCAGGTTGCCGACCACACTGAACGTGATGCTGTAGTTGTTCCCGGTCAGCGCCGCCGGGCTGGTGACAGTACCGGCGTCGGTCCAGGCGCCGCCGGTATTGGCGCCGCCCAGCGAGACCTCGAACGTGCCATTGCCGCTGGGAACATCCATCCAGATGGCCTGCCCGTCCATGGTGCCTGGCAGGGAGGTGTTCCCTGCCGCCCGCTGCCCTGGCGTGGCCAGGTACTGAACGCCTCCGGGTGTATCGACAAACGGCGCTCCGGCGCTGCCCAGGCCACCGAAGAGCGGCACACCGTTGCTGTCGGCGCGGTTGGAGAGTGCGAACAGCTGGTCGCGCAGATTGCCCATCTGCACTGCCAGGGTGGTGCGGTCCTTGGCGGAAAATCCTGGATTGCCGGCGGCAATCACCAGCTCCCGGATATTGCGGGTCAGCTCGACCGCCTCGCCCAGCGCCGATTCGGCCGTGGCCAGGGCGGCGCGCTGGCCTTCGAGCGCACGTTGATCGACTGCGATGCGGTTGATGCGGACACGATCGCGTTCGGCGGCAGCGGCTGCCACCGGATCGTCGCTCGGCCGGTTGACGCGCAGGCCGGTGCTGAGTTTTTCCTGCTGGCTTGCGACGTCGGTCTGGCGCTTGAACAGCTGCTCCAGCGCGGTGTCGTATTGGTTGGCGGTGCCTATGCGCATGGTGGAGCGGTGCCTTGTTAACCGAGGTTCTGCAACAGGGAATCGAACATGCTCTGGGAAATCTGCAATATCTTGGCGGAAGCCTGATAGGCCTGCTGGAACTGCAACAGCCTGGCGGCTTCCTCGTCCAGATTGACGCCCGAGACGGCAGCGCGATCGGACTCGATGTTGGTCGCGATCGACTGCGACACCGTCGCGGCAAAACCCGCGCTCTGTACCTTGACGCCGATCTGCGACATCAGGGAGGCGTAGCCCTCGCTCGCCGTGGCTCCGTCGAACATGACGGTGTCGCGCAGCGCCAGCATGGCCTCGGCGTTGCCGCCGCTTGTCGACGGGAACGCGTTGGCGCGTACGGTGAACGTGTCGCCGGCGCGCGCCGCACCCTTGAGCGTCAGGGACCAGCCGTTGAAACTGATGGGCTGACCCGGTGTGTATGCCACACCGACCGGGTTGCCGGTTCCGGTGCCCGTCACGTTGAAGCTGCCAGCGCCCGTGAACGTCAGCGTGACGGTCTGCGTCAGGTTGGCGTTGGGGCTTTGCGAGAGCAGGCTCTGCAGGGCCAGACCGCCGGTATTGCCGGTGCCGGCGCTGCCGGCGATCTGTGAGGCCATGGCCAGTGCGGCCGGTGAGGCGAATGCCGCGTCGATATCGGAGGCTGCCCGGCGAAACGGCGTGACCAGAAAGCGGTCTCCGCCGCTGGCGGCGCCACTGGCCTGCAGCACAAGGCCGTCTACCAGTGCGGTGCCAGGCGTAGAGCCGAATGCGGTCAGCTGGCCGTCCGAGAGGCGCCGGACATTGCCGGCGGTCGCACTTGTAAATACCATTTCGTAATCGCTGGCGGCAAGTGCAGTGGCCCCACTTGCCGGCGCCGGCTGGACCGAAACTGCGATCGTCGCACTGCCCAGATTGGCCGATGAAGCCAGACCATCGGGAAGGCTCGACAGGTTGAACAAGGCCCCGCCGGGCGTGCCGGAG
>JANNDB010000695.1:0-1525 GCA_031387285.1 Betaproteobacteria bacterium
ATCGCGCTGCGACCCGGCAGGTCGAGGTCGCGCCCGCGCGGGGCGCCACAACCCACAAACACGGCATCGTAGTCTTCAGCCAGCAAGGCCTTCATCGAATCCACGCGCTGGCCCGAGCGGAACTCGGCGCCCAGGTCGAGGATGTAACCCGTTTCTTCGTCGATCACCGACTCGGGCAGGCGAAAGCGCGGAATCTGGGTGCGGATGAAGCCACCCGCCTTGGCCTCGCCGTCGAACACGGTCACCGAATAACCCAGTGGCAACAGATCACGCGCGACCGTAAGCGAGGCCGGGCCGGCGCCTACACACGCAACGCGTTTGCCATTGCGTGGCCCGATGGCGGGCATGCGTCCGCGGATGTCGTCCTTCATGTCGGCCGCCACCCGCTTCAGCCGGCAGATCGCTACCGGCTCCGGATGCGCGCCATTGCTTTCCTCAACCCGGCCGCGCCGGCAGGCCGGCTCGCAAGGCCTGTCGCAGGTACGGCCGAGGACGCCCGGAAATACATTGGACACCCAGTTGACCATGTAGGCGTCGCTGTAGCGGCGCTGCGCGATCAGGCGAATGTATTCCGGGACGGGGGTGTGGGCGGGACACGCCAGCTGGCAATCGACAACCTTGTGGAAGTAGGCCGGGTTCGCAATATTCGTGGGTTGCAATCCTGTCTCCTTTGGGGCGGCACCTGCTGGGCGGGCCGCCTATGCCGTTAGTCTATCGCCGCAGCGCAAGGTCCGAGACCGGGTAAACCCCTCACCGTGCGGCGCTCAAGGCAGCAATCACCTCAACCGGCGCCTGTACCAACTCCACCAGTACGCCTTCGCCGGCAATCGGAAACGCCTCGTTCGCCCTGGGGTGCAGGAAGCAGATGTCGTAACCGGCGGCACCCTTGCGTATACCCCCCGGCGCAAAACGCACACCCTGCTCCACAAGCCAGGCAACCGCAGCTGGCAGGTCATCGATCCACAGGCCCACATGGTTGAGTGGTGTGCTGTGCACGGCGGGCTTGCCGTTCGGGTCGATCGGTTGCATCAGGTCGACCTCGACCCTGAACGGCCCGTCTCCGATGGCGCAGATGTCTTCGTCCACGTTTTCGCGTTCGCTCACGAAATTGCCGGAGACGGTGAGCCCCAGCATGTCCACCCAGAGCCGGCGCAGGCGCGCCTTGTCGGTGCCGCCGATGGCGATCTGCTGGATACCCAGGACCTTGAACGGGCGCTGCATGTTTACTCCTTGCCTGGCTTCAGGCGAATTCCACGATCGGCTGGTCCACCACCAGCGACTCGCCGCGCGTGGCCAGCACCTTGCCCACCACCCCGTCAGCCGCGGCGAACAACACGTTTTCCATCTTCATGGCCTCGATCACGGCCACCCGTTCACCTGCCTGCACCTTCTGGCCCGGCTGCACCGCAATCTCCACCAGCAGTCCTGGCATGGGCGAGAGCACGAAACGGCTCATGTCCGGCGGCGCCTTGTGCGGCATCAGCCGGTGCAAGGCCGCCATGCGTGGCGACACGACCAGGGTATC
>JANNDB010000758.1:0-3277 GCA_031387285.1 Betaproteobacteria bacterium
GTTGCGCAGCACCGCGCGCGCAGCACCGGCTCGCCCGGTGAAGCCGACACTCAGGTCGCGGATGTCGATCAGGGGGGCATCAGCCATGTCATTTTACCATGGCACAGCGCGACACCCGCTGCCCACGAAAGGTCAATCGGCCGTGGAGCAGGCCAGTCCAGGCCCCCACGGAACTGGCTTTGCCAGGCCGTTGGGGGCGCCCCCCAGGGGGGGGGTCGGACGGCCTACACGCAGTGAGACCGTACAGACGGGGGGCGTCTTTCATATCAGATCGGCGCCTTCTGGGCTTTGTCGACGCCCAGTGTCTTGGCCAGCGCATCGGCGGCCAGGTTGATGCCGATGATCAGCGAGCTCAGAAACGCGATCGGATACAGGCCGGCCCAGGGCGCCAGGGGCAGGAAGCTTCGGGAGTCGGCCACCATCAGGCCCCAGTCGGGAGTCGGCGGCGACACACCAAAACCCAGGAACGACAGCGAACTGAAGGCCAGCAGCATCCACGACCAGCGCATCGCGCCTTCTACCATCAGCGCGTCGAGCACGTTGGGCAGCAGCTCGCGCCGCATGATGGTGAAGTGGCCGTGGCCGCGGGCCCGCGCCGCCAGCACGTAATCGCGCGCCACCACGTTGTGCGTCGCCGCGCGGGCGATCCGGATCACCGGGATGCCATAGAAAAACGCCAGGGTGGGGATCAGCACTTCGATGCCGGTGCCGAAGGTGACGATCAGCAGCAGCATCTTCAAGATCCAGGGCAGCGACAGGAAGGCATCCACCACCCGCATCAGCACGTCGTCGCGCCGGCCGCCCACCAGGCCCAGGTAGATGCCCAGCATGCCACCCCAGACGACCGCCAGCGGCGTGGCGATGGCCGTGACCAGGATCGCCTCGCGCCCGCCCAGCAGTGTGCGCGTGAAGACGTCGCGGCCGAGGTGGTCGGTGCCGAACCAGTGTTTCATGTCGGGTGGCGTCAGCATGTCGATGGCGCTGACCGCCTTGAAATCGTGCGTCGCCAGCCAGGGGCTGGCCAGTGCGATCAGCACGTGCAGCACCACCAGGGTCAGCCCGATGGCACCCGAAGGCCGCGCCATCAGCTCGCGCAAGGTCTGCGCCATGCGCTGCCCGGCGCCGTGGCGCGTGGACGTGGTGGCGGACGCGTTGTCCATGGTGGCCTTCACGAGGCCCGGGTGGCGCTCGTGCGCAGGCGCGGATTCGCCAGCAGGGTCAGGATGTCTGCGCTCAGGTTCACACCCACGTAGACGGTGGCGATGATGAGTGCGATGGTCTGCACCAGCGCCAGGTCGCGGTCGGAAATGGCGCTCACCATCAGGCGGCCCAGGCCGGGATAGTTGAATACGGTCTCGATCACCACCACGCCACCGAGCAGCCAGGCTACCGTGAGGGCCACCACGTTGATGGCCGGCAGCAGCGCATTGGGCAGCACATGCACCAGGATCATGCGCCGGTAGGGCACGCCCTTGAGCGTGGCCATGCGTACATAGTCGCTGTCGAGCACCTCCAGCATGTTGGAGCGCACGGTGCGCAGGATGTGGGCCGTCATCACCATCGACAGCACCACCACCGGCAGCACGATCTCGGGGAAGAAGCTTTTCAGCGGCGCACTCGCCGAGACAGTGACGATCCCTGGCAGCCAGCCCAGCCAGCCGCTGAAGACCAGGATCAGTACCGTCGCCGAGACGAACTCGGGAATGGTCATGGCGGCGATTGCGATCGACGAGACCGACACGTCGAGCAGCCTGTCGCGCCGCAATGCGGCCAGCACGCCCAGGGTGAACGCGATCGGCAGTCCGACCAGCAGTGCACAGACACCCAGCAGCAGCGAATTGAGCAGGCGGTCGCCGACCATCTCGCTGATGCTCTTGGTGCGATGGGCGTTCATGCCGAAATCGCCGCGCAGAGCACCGCCAATCCATTCGGCGTACCGGGTCAGCGCCGGGCGGTTCAGGCCGAGTTCCTCGCGGCAGTTGATCAGCCGCTGCCCCTGCGCGTCCTGTTGCAGCACGGCGGTGCAGGTGTCACCCGGCAAGGCCTCCACCGCGCCGAAAATGATCATCGAGACGATGCCAACGGTCAACAGGCCGAGCAGGATGCGGCGCAGGATGAGCTTGAGCATGTCCGGGTCTCGGTGAACGGAGCGAGTCGGCAGGGTCTGCCGGGTTGGCAGGGCCCGAAACGGGCGTCAGCATCCGCGGCCGCTGGTGGCCGCTGTCTCAATCGACAGTGATCTTGTTCCAGCGGATACCGAAGTTCTCCACCGCATCGAGGTTCTTGAGGCGCGCGGTATGGCCCACCTGGATCAGCGCGTGAAAGCCCACCAGCGTGCCGCCGTTCTCCCACAGGTAGTCCTGCGCCTCGATGTAGCGGGCACGGCGCTTGTCGAAGTTCAGCTCCGAGCGCGCGGCATCGAGCATGGCATCGAACTTGGCGTCCTTGAAGAAGGCCTCGTTCCACTTGGCACCGCCGCGGTAGGCCTCGTTCAGGATCGCGTCGGCCGGGCGGTCATTCCAGCGCGTCATGCTGACCGGGCGCTTCATCCAGATCTCGTTGAAGTAGCCATCGGTGGGTACCTGGGCGATCTTGACGCGAAAGCCGGCAGGTGCCACCTGCTGCTGGAAGGCTTCCGCCATGGCGGGCCATTCGGCCTGCAGCGTGGCGACAGGCAACTCCAGGTCGATGCCGTTCGGGTAACCGGCCTCGGCCAGCAGCGCCTTCGCCTTGGCGATGTCCTGACCGCAGGTCTTGGTGGAGCGGTACTGGTCCTTGGGGCCGACCGGTGTATCGCAGCCGACCACCCCGGCGCCGCCCGCGGCCAGGTCCACCATGCCCTTGCGATCCACCGCCAGGCGGATCGCGCGGCGCACCCGTGGATCGTCCCAGGGTTTCATGTCGGTGCGAAAGACAATGCCGCGCCAATTGCCCGTGGGTATCTCCTGCACCGCGAAACCCGAAGCCCGCTCCAGCAACTGTCGCTGCTGGCGCGAGATGCCTTGCAGCATGTCGATCTGCTTGCCCATCAGTGCCTGAAAACGGGCCTGCCCATCCGGGATGCCGATGATCTCCACCCGCGCGACACCCGGGGCGCCTTCGTAGTAGTCGTTGTTGGCCACCAGCACGGTGGTGCCCTGGGCATCGAATTTTTCCAGCTTGAACGGCCCGGTTCCGGTGCCCGTGGCCTTGATGGTTTCGCCCGAACCGTCGGGAATGATCATCAGCCGGTAGTCGGTGAGCACCAGCGGCATGTCGGCGTACGGGGCGGCCAGGA
>JANNDB010000776.1:0-11012 GCA_031387285.1 Betaproteobacteria bacterium
CCGTGTCGTGGCCGCCAACATCATCCGGGACATGCGGCCACAACACGGGCCTCCGAGGCCTTATGAGTCAATGGACGATGGAGCAGATCACCGCCAACTACCGGCTGACCGACGCGCAGGTCATCCAATGCCTGGCGCAACTCGACCGGATTGGCATCATCGAGCTCAAACCCTTGAACCGATACCGGCTCAAGCTCTCCAAGGCGTTCCGGTGGCGTCCGCATGGCCCGGTCATGGAGTACTTCCGCGATCACGCCATGGGGGACTATTTTTCTGGGGGGTTCGCCGGGCCGGGCGAGGGGCTGCTGCTGGTGCACGGTTCAGTTAGCAAGAGCCTGGCATCCACGTTCTTGGACCGGATGAAGAGTGTGGCGCATGACTTCACGCAGCAGCACCTGGCCGACCAGAAGCTGCCCAAGAAGGATTTGCAGGGCTATACGCTTTTGCTGGCGATGCGCAGTTGGGAGTTCGAGGCGTTTGCTGCGTTTCGCCGGTGAGCGGCCCCGTTGGCCTGAATTGACCGCACTGCGCGCAAGGGCAGATCAGACAGGAGGCCGAGTCGCAAGATCAGATCAAATTGCGCCGGTGCTACACTGAGTGCTACCTTTTGTTCCTTAGTAACACTATGAAGCTTTCTGCAGCTGAAAAACCGCGTGCCGGGTCAGTTACCATCAAACTTGACGATGCCGATCGGGACCGTATCGCGTCCTTGGCGTCGGTCAAGAAGCGCACTCCGCACTACCTTATGAAAGAGGCAATCCTTGAGTACGTGAAAAGGGAAGAGGCGCGGCAAAACTTCATCGCCGCTGCCGAGTCGTCCTTTGAGCATTTCAAGGAAACCGGACTTCACATCTCCTTGGATGAGTTCAGCACCTGGGTCGATCAGGTCCAACAGGATGCAGGCGCGCCGGCTCCTTCATGTCACAGATAAGGCTTTCAGCGCGGGCCCAGTCTGACCTGACCCGCCTGCGGACATTTCTCGCCCAGAAGGATATCAATGCGGCCAAGCGGGCCCTGCTGGTCATCCGTGAAGCGTTTATGCCACTGATCCATGCACCCATGATCGGCCGACCGGTAGAGGACAGCGATGGTCTACGGGAACTGGTAATCGACTTTGGTGCCAGCGGGTACCTGGCACTTTACCGGTTCGAGCCCACACTGAATGCGGTGACGATCTTGGCCATCAAGCACCAACGGGAAGATGACTACAAGTAGGAGTTTCGGTGCAGGTGGTAGTGGTACTTTGGAGTAGGCATGATTTGGACCCACTTGCCGAGATTGCATTGAGTCCGAAGATCATTCGCCACATCGTTGCCCATGTTGGGAATGCAAGGAAATGGCCGGTCTCAGCCCAACGCCTTCAGCAGGGTCAGCACCGTGAGCGCGACTGCTCGGGCAGAGTTTCCACGGCAAGAATTGCGGCAGTGGCGTGACTGCTGCGCGCATTGCTCGGTGGGGGGCAGCCCCGACGCACCACCAATTTCAAACCTGGTTGGACGAGACTGCCAAAAGTGCCCTGTGTAATTCCTGTGTAATTTGTTGCCGTTTTCTGCACTTTCGTGGCGTTCAGAAGCGACTTCTCCAAAGGGAAACCCCATCGTGCGGTAGCCGTCACTGGCATTCACACTGCTGGGGTCGGAGGTTCGAAGCCTCCACCGCCCACCAGAATATTCAATAAAATCAAGGACTTAGGTTAATCGCCAAGTCCTTTTTGCTTTTGGGTATGAAAAAGGTATGAAAAAGAGCGGCATCAGTTTGCTGTTCGGAAGCCGCCAGTCAAAGGGCTGATTCCGACTTCGAGCCTGGGCTCACTTTGTTGCACAAGCGATCAGTTGAGGCATCGCTATGGGCTGCCGGCAATTGCACCATGGAGGCGGCGCAATTGCCGGTCAGCATGTTGCTACTTGAACAGAACACTTTGCCCGAACGGGAGAGCCGTTTGTCTCGGACGCGCTGTAGCTTGTAATCGCGGTCATCGAGCCTCCATGTATGAGCCTAACTGGGCCAGAGACAGGCGACTGACGAAATATGACCGTCTGTAGATGTGCGGTCGGTTCCTCGTTTGCTACAACTTCAATTCATGCCAAAGCGAGAATACCGCCTTTAAATGAAAAACTCCGAATACCAGCGATTGACCATCTAGGAATTCCCTGTGGCAGGTTGGGCGTCGGACGCACCGAGTGTGTACTTGGCGGTCTTTGGATCCATTAGGGCGTCCGCATACTTCGCCAGATCCTTAAGAACCTGGGCGGTTTCGGCGTAGGTGAGGAATGCATCGACACTGCCAAGACCTTGGTTCTCCATCCAAACCGGCACAGTCGCTCCAGGAAGCATTTGCCCGTTCTCGATACGCGACTCGACATGTTTCATCTGGTAGTAGAGGGCATTCAGCCGTTGCTCCACCGACTTATCGTTCCTCTGAAACGCCGTGCCTCCCAAGGCGGTCATGAGGAGCGCATATGCGTGCCAGCAATTCGTTGGAGTCGAAGGGCTTCACCAGATAGTCGTCCGCACCGCTATCGAGTCCGGCGATGCGATCGTCGATGCCATCGCGCGCCGTCATGATCAGAACCGGCATATCGGGGCGTGGCAGGCTGTGCGCGGAGTCCGCCCGCCGGGCACGTAAACGCTGCAGCAGGCCGACGCCGTCCCCATCGGGCAGACCCAGATCGAGGAGGATCGCGTCAAACGGTTCCACCACCAGGGCGGACCAGGCCTGCGACAGGTTGTCACAGACGTCCGACGCGTAGCCAGCCGTCTGGAGCGATCGCAACAGAGCGCCGAAGATGGCGGGATCGTCTTCCACTGCCAGCGGTATCAAGGCGCCACCGGCTGGCTCTCCAGAGGTTCCGGCGGCGCCCCATCGTACAAGGCATTGCGCCGACGCTGTAGGAAAACGTCGCGGGTGAAGCTGTATTTGTCCAGCGCGACCTCATCGAGCAGGCGCTCCGCTCCCAGCAAGTCGGCCCGCGTGTCGAGTTGATCCAGCACCAGCAGCGTATTGCGCACCTTGATATCGGCGATGGTGGAGATCAGATAGCCCTTTGCGTCGATTGGCCAGGCGAGCAGGTCGCGCAGGATCGCCGGCCCGAGCACCGGCAACACCAGGTAGGGACCGTCGGGCACGCCCCAATAGCCCAGTGTCTGGCTCAAGTCCGCGTCGCGGCGCTGCATGCGCAGTGCGCTGGCCACATCGAACACGCCCCCGAGCCCGAAGACGGTGTTGACATTGACGCGCATGAAGCTGCTTGCTGCAGCCTCGCCTTTGAGCTGCAGCTGGTTGTTGACGAACGACCAGACGTCCTGGAGATTGCCGAGGAAGTTGCTGATGCCCCCACGCACCAGTTCCGGCAGCGTATCGCGGTAGACGATAGCCGCTGGCTTGAGCAGGGCCTTGTCCAGGGCATCGTTGAAGCCGTACACGCCGCGGTTGAGCGACTCCAGCGGGTCGCGTGGGTCAGGGTTGGACCGCGTGGCACAAGCCGTGCACAACAGCAGCAAGGCCGCGGCGCAGGCACTGCGCTGGGCAATGTGCCGAACACGGTGAATGACGTCGGTTTTCATGGGTTCCTTCCGTCAAAGAGCGCCGTTGAGGCCCGTCACCGCAGCACACGCCGGCAGCAGGGACCCCAAAAGCCTGGCGTTGAGCGCGCGCTGAGCGGTTTGCCAATGATTGAGTTCAGTGCCATCGACGCGTGGCTGTGCATCGAGGGCGCTGAGCCAGCGCTTCCAGCGCGCCGCGTACGACACGGTCGAAACCTCGCCGGTGATGTCGCACCCGGTCAGGCGGCCGCGCAGCAAGCCGATGGCCCGGTGCAGGTGACGCTCCTCCAGGCACCCTTGATCCCAGTTGGTCCTTGCCACCCTGGGGGACAAGACGTCCTTGTCGATGGACAGGTAAACGCTGCCGTCGCGACCCGTTTGCTGCTCGGCCAGGGCATCGAGCATGGCATCGGGTCCATCGAAACCGCGGATGGCATCCGCCAGACCGGCGCAGCGGGCCCAGCGCACATCGCGGGCAATGCACCAATAGGCCACGCGGCCACGCCAGAGCGGCAACAAGCGGTTCTCCAGTGCGTGGAGCAGGGCAACATCGCTGGAGGTGATGCCCATGACCTGCACATGGCGCACGAAGGGCAGGCGCGCGACATGGGAAACCCAGGAGCCGCAGTGGATGCCCCAGGGAAAACGCATGTTGTCGGGATGGTTGTCGAACACGATAACGTCCAGCGGGCCCCGCTCTGCCAGTCGTTCCATCAACAACAGGCTGACATGGTGGAAGTCGCCGCTGCCCAGGAACACCGGTCCCGGATCGGCCGGCAGCAGCGGGGCGAGCACACGGCGCAAGGCGGCCATCGCTCTCGTGCTGCAGCCAAAACGGATGCGCTGCTGCCAACCGGCAAGCGCCAGCACGCGGGCCCCGGCCAAGGCGCCCACGGAGGCGTCGAAGTCAAGCACCAGCGGTGACTTGCCCATGCTTTTCATACCAGCGGCGATCGGCTTCGAATACGCTCGCCAGATGCCGCAACAACCATCGCAGCAAGGCGTTGCGCGGGTAGACAGCGTGTTGGGTGAAGGTAAAGCGAGCGCCCAGTTCGGCCTTGATGCGAGGGTCGGTCCAGCCAGCGACGAAACGCTGCAGGCCACGGCTACGCGCGTATTCCAGATTGGTCATCCAGCTCACAACGTACAAATTGAGCTGGCGCGAACGCGCGTAGTCCAGCCCTATGTATTTGTCCACCAGCATGTCCCCGAATTCGAAGCACAGGTTCCAGCCCACGATGCGATGCTTCTCGCGGTAAACGAACAGCCGGCCGGCGTTGTCGGCGTCCTGCAGCACGGCGTCGAAGAAGGCTGGCGCCAGGCGGTCGAACTGCGTCTCGCTTTGCGCATAGACCTGCAGATACAGCGCGTACAGCTCACGCCGGACACCGGCGTCCGACAACCAGGGGGCGCCGGTATGCAGGCATTCAATGTCGAGCAGTGCGCGGCTGCGCAGCTTGCGCCGGATGTTCTTGCGCCGTCCATAGGACAGGCGCGCAAGGTACTCGTCGAGCGACGCGAAGTCTGTCGGGACCCAGGCCAGCGCCTGACCGTGCAGCAACACGAAGCCGGCCTGTCGCAGCGTCCGGACCAGGCTCCGGGCAGCGTCCAGTTCCGCGGCGCCCAGCAGCGCCGAGTCAACCGGTATGTCCTTGACCACTACCAGACGATGCGCAGGGGGGCCTCCAAGCCGTCCATGGCGCAAATCATCGAGCAGAACCTCGCCGCTCACGCCAGGGGCTAGCGGAAGGTACTCAGATACCGTGGTGCCGACGAACAGCGTCCGCCAGCGCAGCCAGCCACCGAACATTCGGTAGCCAGCCAAAGCCCGCACGCGCCGACGCAAGCCTTCGTCGGCGGTAGTGAGCAAGTCCAGCGGTGCTTCGAACCAGGGCACGCCGCGGCGTGAGATGCCGCTGGCGAAACCCTCGGGCGGATGGGCCATGAAGGCGCGCAACAACGCCGTGGGTTCGAGCACATTACGCCATGCTGCGGGCGGCGGCTCCGGCGAATGAATGTTCACTGCGCTTCGCTGTCCAGCACCACCGGTCTGGCTCCGGCGAACACGTGGCCTGCGGCGATACCCGAGAAGAAACGCGCCGATCGATCGATCAGCTGCTGCCGCTGGCGGTCCACCGTCACCATGTGGTAGCTATCGTCCAGCAAAAGACTCTCGAAAGGTCCGCTAACCGAACGGCGCACCAGCTCGAGGTTGCGCAGGCTGGCGATGTCGTCCTCGACCGCATGCACCGCCAGGCAGGGAGCTGTCACCTGCGCCAGGTCACGGCGCACGGTCATGGCCAGGCGGAGAAACTCGGCCAGGGACGGCCAGGGATTGCCGGGCAGCCCGGCTGCAGCACTGTCGCCCGCCAGCATCGAACCGGCCACCCGGTTGCGTATGCGTTCGTCCTTGATGCCATAGGGAAAGTTCTCGTTGAATGAACGCGTGCGGCCCAGCCCCAGCGCACAGGCCCAGGGCAGCAGGAAGGACAGTCGGGCGATGGCTGGTATGGCCCATCCGTCATAACGGAAAGTGGTGCCGTACAAGGCCAGCCCATGAACGTCGCGCGGCCGCCGCTGCGCCAGCTGAAGCGCCAGCACCGCTCCCATCGACAGGCCACCGACGAACATGCGGTCCACCGACTGCAGCAGCCGCGACGCGGCCTGGTCGACGCTGTGCACCCAGTCGCGCCAGCCGGTGCGCAACAGGTCATGCTGGTCACCGCAGTGGCCGGCGAGCTGCATGCCATAGACGGTGAAGCCCTGCCGGTTCAGTCCGGTGGCAACAACCCGCATTTCCGCTGGCGTTCCGGTCAGTCCGTGGATAAGCAACACGCCGGAACGGCCGCCGGGCATCCAGTAATCGGACTTCTTGATCATTCCAAGTGGATCCAGGTCTGGGACCAGCGGCACTCAGGCGCGTTTGGCCTTGGTCAGCAACTGGTCCAGCAGCGCCAGTCCCTGGTCGATCTCTTGCGCGCTGATATGCAAGGAAGGCGCGAAGGTGATCACGTTCTTGTAGTAGCCGCCTATGTCCAGCACCAGCCCGGTCTGGCGGCCCTGGTAAGTGAGCCCCGCCGAGAGCCCTATTCCCACCATGCGATCGACCAGGCTCTTGTTGGGCGTGAACCCGTCCGCCTCGCAAATCTCCGCGCGCAACGCCAGGCCCAGGCCATCGACATCGCCAATCTCGGGATGGCGCTTCTGCAGATCCTGCAGGCCAGCCAGAAAATGTGCTCCCTTGCGCTGGACCATGCTCTCGTAGTCGGTCTCGGACAACATCTTCATGGTCTCCAGGCCGATTGCCGTCCCCAGCGGATTGGAGGCGAAGGTGGAATGGGTGGACCCGGGGGGGAACAGCGCGGGATGGATCAGCTCCTCGCGCGCCCAGATGCCGGCCAGGGGGTTGAGCCCGTTGGTCAGGGCCTTGCCGAAGACCAGCACATCCGGCGTCACGCCAAAATGCTCAATGCCCCACAGCTTGCCGGTGCGGTAGAAACCCATCTGGATCTCGTCGACCACCAACAGGATGCCGTAACGGTCCAGCACCTGTTTGAGTTCGATGAAGAAGTTCCGGGGCGGAATCACATACCCACCGGTGCCCTGCACGGCCTCGACGTAGAAGGCGGCATATTCGCACTGGGAAGTCTTGGGGTCCCAGACCCCGTTGTATTCGGTTTCGAACAGGCGTTCGAGTTGCCTCACGCAATGACTGCCGTACTCCTCCTTGCCCATGCCGCGCGGCGCACGGAAGTGGTAAGGGAACGGCAGAAAGTGCGCTCGTTCGCCGAAATGGCCGTAACGCCGCCGGTAGCGGTAACTCGAGGTGATGGACGACGCTCCCAGGGTACGTCCGTGGTAGCCACCTTCGAAAGCGAACATCAGGCTCTTGCCGCCCCGCGCATTGCGCACCAGCTTGAGTGAGTCCTCGATAGACTGCGATCCGCCGACATTGAAATGCACCCGCCCCGGCAGCCCCCATTTGCGTTCGGCGTCCTGCGCGATGACCGCCGACAACTCGATCTTGGTACGGTGCAGGTACTGGCTGGCGAGTTGCGGCAGGCTGTCCAGCTGGCGCTTGAGCACGTTGTTCAGACGCTGGTTGGCGTATCCGAAGTTCACCGCCGAATACCACATCTGCAGGTCGAGGAAGGGTACGCCGGCCGTATCGTAGAGCCAGCTGCCCTCGCAGCGTTCGAAGATCTTGGGTGGATCGGCGTAATGCACCGTGTCGCCAAAGGAGCAGTAACGGGCTTCGTCCGCCAGCAGCGTCGCATCGTCCGCGGCCGGCATGTCGTTCAATTTCACGGACTTTCCTTCATGAGTGTGGGCAGGGAATCGAGCAATGGCAGAAGCGCCAGGGCCTGCTGGAAATCGGCGACCGGGTGGTGCACCAGCGCGTTGTCCAGACAGTGTTCGAGCAGGCGCTTGCGTGCGAACACCTGGTGTGCGCGGCCGGCCACGCAGAGGTCGGAGGCCCCGTCGCCGATCATCAGCACGGGTTGGTGCGGCGCGACAAAAGGCGGCAGCGCCCGCGCGCATTTGCAATTGCCGCTGGCCATGCGGCAGTCCGGGCGGGTATGGGGAAATTCAAGCCTCCACCGCCGCGCACCGTCGGGCAGCAGGTGGTTGGCGACGACCTGCAAGCGCGCCAGGCCGTGCCGGCGCAGCACCTCCGCGATCGCCCGGTCCAGGCCATCGCTGACGATCACCAGCTTCCAGCCGCGCGATTCGATGGCCGCGGCGAATGCCGCAAAGTGGCTGTCTATGCGAACCGATGCAAGATAGTCGCGCAACTCGTCCTCGCTGCAATTGAGCAGGGCGATCTGGCCGGCCAGGCATTCGCGCGATCCGATTTTTCCGGCGCGCCAGTCGGCCTCGAGCACATCCCAGCCCGGACGGCCAAACTGCAGCAACAACGAGTCGGTGACGTCCTCAAGTGCAATCGTGCCGTCGAAATCGCACAGCACCATCCAGCCCCGCGCCGCCAAGGGCTCCACTCTCATCAAGCGCCAAGCGGATTGGCCGGACATGCTTCCCTGCGGCAAGCGTCAGCCCCAGCGCCGCAGCGCCACCACGGCGTTGAGACCGCCGAATGCGAACGAATTGGACAATGCGACGGACACACGCCGTTCCTGCGCGGTGTTGGGCACCACATTCAGGTCACACTGCGGATCTTCGCCGAGATAGTTGATCGTCGGCGGCAGCACGCCGTCGGTGAGCGCACCCAGCACCGCCACCAGTTCCAGCGCGCCTGCGGCGCCAAGGGCATGGCCGTGCATGGACTTGGTCGACGATACTGCCAGGCGCCGGGCATGGTCGCCGAAAACCAAGTGGATGGCGCGCGTCTCGGTCAAGTCGTTGGCCTGCGTGCCGGTTCCGTGGGCGTTGATGTAGCCGACATCCTGCGGCGCCAGGCCGGCCTGGCGTAGCGCCTGCTGCATGGCGCGCGCCGCGCCGGCGGCGTCGGGAGCCACGATGTCGACGGCGTCCGAGCTCATTCCCACGCCCGCGAACTCGGCCAGGATGGGCGCGCCGCGACGCTGCGCGTGGGCCAGCGTCTCCAGCACGAAGATGCCGGCGCCTTCGCCCAGAACCAGGCCGCGACGCTGTCGCGAAAAGGGCCTGCAGGTGTCATCGGCAAGCACGCGCATGGCTTCCCAGGACTTGACCACGCCAAGCGTGATGCAGGCCTCGGTGGCTCCGGCCAGCGCCACATCCGCCTCGCCGCTACGCAGCAGCTGGAATGCGCTGCCCAGTGAATGGTTGGCCGAAGCGCAGGCGCTGGAGACCGCGAACGCCGGGCCGCGCAGGCCGAACTCCAGGCACACATGGGACACCGCGGCACTGAGCATGGAGCGCACGATGCTGAAGGGATGCACGCGCGACTCGCCGTCCCGGTACAGGCGCTGGTTGGACTCGTCATGGCTGGTCTCGCCCCCCGCGCCACTGCCCAGCACAACGGCGCTACGGCAGGAACGATCATCATCGCCGAATTCGAGCCCGGCCTGGGCTACCGCCTCGCGCGCGGCAACCAGCGCATATTGCGCTACCGGGTCAAGTAAAGGCAGGCGCTTGCGATCGAAATGCCGCAGCGGCTCGAATCCCTTGACTTCAGCCGCAATCGGCATGCGCGCTGATGAGGCAGGAATGCGGGTGATGGTGGTGATGCCGGGACGGCCCTCGCGCATCGCTTGCCACGTGGACGGCGCGTCCAGTCCCAGCGGACTGACGCACCCCATGCCGGTAATGACGACGCGCTCCATCACTACCCGCGGCGGCTCCTCAAGCGGCGGCCTCTTTGGCCGCGACCAGCGCGGCGACGCCGTCGATAAGCTGGCGCACTGTACCGGTGGCATGCTGCGCCTGGTCGTCCGGGACGACGATGCCGAACCTGTCTTCGAGGGCAAAGATGATCTGCACTCCGTCGAGCGAATGCACGTCGATGTCTGCCAACGTTGCGTCCAGCGTAATTTTTTCGCGCGGTACGGAACCGTGTTCGGCGATGGTGTCCAGCACCATTTGTTCAATGTCGATCATGATGGCAGCCATTATTGCGACGGAAACATTAAGGCTTCCTTAAGAAGACCCACCCTATACTGCGCCGCATGACGGTGTTGACCTTCGCCCTGTGGCTGCTTAACCTGCTGCTGGACACCATCGGACAATTGGCGTTCAAGCAGGCCGCCCGCGCAACAGTCGACGAACCGGCACGGCGAGCCTGGCAGACCATGCTGGGCCGGCCCTGGGTCTGGATGGGCGTGGGCTGCTACTGCATCGAGTTTTTCAGCTGGCTGGCTTTTCTGACGCTGATGCCCCTGGGCGCCGCGGTCCTGCTGGCGACAATCAATATTGTTACGGTCTCGCTGGGCGGCTGGCTGCTGTTCGGCGAGCTGCCGACGCGCTTGCGTCTGTGCGGCACGACGCTGGTGGCCGCGGGCGTGGCTATGGTGGGCCTGGGATGAAGCGCTGGCGCTTCTATGCGCTGGGTTTTCTGCTGCTGGCCACGCTGGATACTGCCGCGCACGTCTTTTTCAAGCTTGCCGCCGGCACGGCCGGAGCGGTGGTATTCGATCTCGCCTGGCTCGGCCGGGTGGCAGCGCTCCCCACCGTATATGCGGCCATCGCCTGCTACGTCGCCACCTTTTTCATCTGGATGACGCTGCTGCGCCACGCACCGATCGGACCAGCCTTCGCCGCCTCGCACCTGGAACTGGTCGGCGTGCTGCTGGCCTCGGCGACGATGTTCGGCGAGCGTATCTCGCTAATGCAGTGGGCCGGAGCGGCGACCATCCTGGCCGGAATCGCCTGCCTCGCGGCAAGCGAGAAGCCCGGCTGAGAGCCCGGCTGCGACTACCTGGGCGGCGACGTCGGCGAGAAGAGCCGTACCGCGCACGAACGCACGCTGGTCATCGCGCAGATCGAGACCGAACACGGCCTGGCGAACGTCGAGGAGATCGCCGCCGTCG
>JANNDB010000797.1:0-18196 GCA_031387285.1 Betaproteobacteria bacterium
TTTGCCTACAACCGCAAGGAAGCCAAGGACCATGGCGAAGGCGGCACGCTGGTGGGCGCGCCATTGCGCGGCCGCGTGCTGATCGTCGACGATGTGATGTCAGCGGGTACGGCGGTGCGCGAGTCAATCGCCATCATCCGTGCGGCGGGCGCGACACCCCATGCCGTGGCGATCGCGCTGGACCGGCAGGAAAAGGCCACCGAGAACGGGGAGGACAGCGCCTTCAGCGCCGTACAGTACGTGCGCCACCAGCTCGGCTTGCAGGTTTGCAGCATTGCGAAACTCTCCGATTTGTTGCAGTATCTGCGGGGTAAGCACAGTGACGACCTGCAGGCTGACTACCAGCGCGTAATGGCCTATCGCGAGCGTTATGGTGTGCAGGACAAGAACCCGTAACCAGCGGGGCGGCAAGGAGGCGAGTCAATGATCGGATCGGTGGCGTGGCGTGGCGGTGCCCTGGTGCTTTTGGCGCTGGTGTTGCAGCCGGTGGCGAGTGCGCAGCAGGGCGTCTACACCTGTGTGGACGCCAAGGGGCGCAAACTCACGTCGGACCGGCCTATTCCGGAGTGCGTCGACCGTGAGCAGAAGGTGCTCAACCCGAGCGGCACGGTCAAGGCCAAGGTCGGGCCCAACCTGACCGCCCAGGAGCGCGCCGATCAGGAAGCCAAGGAGCGCCAGGAGGCCGACTCGCGTGCCATCGTGGCAGAGGAAAAGCGTCGAGAGCGTGCCCTGCTGATCCGATACCCCGCCCGTGAAGTGCATGACCGGGAGCGCCAGGACGCCGTGGCGCAGGTCGGCGCGGTCACGCAGGCGGCGTCCAAGCGCATAGACGAGCTCTTGCAGGACCGACGCAAGCTGGACGAGGAGATGGAGTTCTACAAGAAGGATCCGACCAGGGCACCGCAGGCGCTGCGCCGCCAGATCGAGGATGTCAACCAGAGCATTTCCGTTCAAAAACGGTTCATTGCGGAACAGGACAACGAGGTCCGCCGCATCAACGCCCGGTTCGATGAGGAGCTGGTGCGGCTCAAGCAGTTGTGGGCGACCCAGGCGGCGGGCAAGGCGCCTGCCAACGTGGTGAAAAAGGCGCCTTGAGGTTGGGTGGACCTGTCTGAGCTGCGGTTTGGCGACGGCAAGTGCTATGGCGTGGTAGTCGAGGCTGCCGAGGTGGCCAGCCACCAATCACCCAGAAGGGCAAACGTTCTTGTTGCGGGCGATTTTTGAATAGATCCAGGATTGTGATTGTGAGCCCGGCGTTGCAAGACGCCAACAATGGCAACTGGCAGACGGCGCAGCGTTGGCAACACATGCTTGCGTTGGCGTTTGACGTGCAAGTCCTGCGCCAATGGTCGCCGGCAGCAACCGACGGTGCGCCGGATGCCATGCTGGCCTTGCACGCCCGGCGTTCGGCCGACTCGATTGCGGCCTGGGCAGGTTACCGAGGGTCTGAGTACGGCGCACGTGGTCTGGCCGTCGTGTTGACGGGAACCGACCTATACCGTGATATTCATGACGACGAAAGTGCGCAGCAGTCTTTGCGCCTTGCGCAGTGTCTGGTGACGCTGCAGGAACTTGGCCCGGCCGCGCTTGGGTTGGCCGATCGGGACAAGGCGCGCGTCATCTTCCAGTCGAGCACGGCGCGGCGCACGCTGACCAAGACCGCGAGGCGCCTGCGTGTGTCGGTGGTGGGGCATTTGCGTGATGAAAAGGCACCGCAGACCGTTTTTGCGGTCGCACGGCTTCTGCGTGACCACCCCGATATATGCATCGAGCATGTTGGTGCGGGGCTCGACGAGCGCCTTGGTAAACAGGCGCGACATACGGAACAAGCCTGTCCGGGCTACCGCTGGCTCGGCGCCCAACCCCGAGAAGCAACCCGGCGCCTGATTCAGCGCGCCCACCTGCTGCTGCATCCCAGCCGCATGGAAGGTGGTGCCCACGTGGTGATGGAGGCGATCTGCAGCGGCACGCCGGTGCTGGCTTCGCGGGTTGACGGCAACGTGGGGATGCTGGGCCAGGATTACGCGGGGCTGTTTGCGCTGGACGACGCCGCGGCCGTCGCGCAGTGGCTGCTGGCCGCACGGGCCGCGCAACGCGACGCCAGCCGATCGCCTCTGGAGCCGCTTCAACGCCAGTGCGCGCTCCGCGCCGGGCTCTTCGCCCCGCACCGGGAGCGCGTCCTTTTGAACCAACTTGTGGCTGATCTGCTGCGTTGAGCCGCCAGCCTGCCAAACCTGCTCCGTTCGACCTCATGCAAACTTCTGAACAACCTGTGCTGCGCGATATTGTGCTGGTTGGTGGCGGCCACAGCCACGTGGTTGCATTGCACAGATTCGCCATGCAGCCGATGGCCGGGGTACGGCTCACGCTGTTGTGCACCGACGCCCATACACCGTACTCGGGCATGCTGCCGGGTTATGTTGCGGGCCACTACACGTTTGATGAAGTGCATATCGACCTGAGCCGGTTGGCGGTGTTCGCCGGCGCACGTTTTATCTGCGCCGAGGTGGTGGGCCTGGACCGGGCTGCGCAAAGGGTCGTGTTGCGTGATCGCCCGGCTGTGGGATACGACCGCCTGTCGATCAACACGGGCTCGACACCCCAGGCAACGCAAGTGCCAGGCGCAGCGGGGCAGGTGGTACCGGTGAAACCCATTTTCCAGTTCAACCAGCGCTGGCTGGCCCTGCTGGAGCGCGTGCGCCGCCATGCCGGTCGCACCACCATTGCCGTGGTTGGTGGTGGTGCTGGCGGCGTGGAGTTGCTGCTGGCCATGCAGCACCGTCTGCGCCAGGAACTGCGCAGCCAGCAGCGCGACCCCGCTGAACTGGCTTTCCACCTGTTTACCGCCGATGCGACGGTGCTGCCTACCCACAATGGTTTCGTGCGGCGGCGCTTTGCGGCTGAACTCGCCCGGCGCGGTGTGGTGGTGCATCTGAATTCCGCCGTCCAGGAGGTGGGCCCACAGCGCCTGCGCACGGCTGACGGCCAGTGGTTCGCCGCTGACGAGATCGTATGGGTCACGCAGGCGGGTGGCGCGGCCTGGCTGGAAGGCACCGGCCTGGCGCTGGACGAACGCGGCTTCATTCGCGTGAATGACCACCTGCAGTCGGTCACCGATCCGCTCATTTTTGCCGCTGGCGACGTGGCCAGCATGGGCGCTCGGCTTTTGGAGAAGGCGGGCGTGTTCGCGGTGCGCATGGGTCGCCCGCTGGCGGAGAACCTGCGCCGCAGCGTGCAGGAGCGGACGCTGACCCGGTACCGGCCGCAGCGGCGCTGGCTCGCGCTCATCAGCACGGGCGACCAGCATGCGGTGGCGTCACGCGGACTGCTTGGCTTTTCCGGAGCCTGGGTCTGGCGCTGGAAAGACTGGATCGACCGGCGTTTCATGCGCCGCTTCTCGGGGTTTTCGGCAATGGCTGCAGCCGACGGCCCGCGCTCGGCCGCACCCGCGTTGCCGCTGTCGGCCGATGAGTCCTTGCAGGCGATTTCGGCAATTGCCATGCGTTGCGGCGGCTGCGGCGCCAAGGTCGGGGCCACGGTGTTGTCGCGCGCGCTGGGCGCCCTGGCCCCGGTCGAGCGCGCGGACGTGCTGATTGGGCTGCATGCGCCGGACGATGCGGCCGTGGTGCGGGTACCGCCGGGCAAGGCAATGGTGCACACGGTGGATTTCTTTCGTGCCTTCATCGACGACCCCTACGTGTTTGGGAAAGTCGCGGCAAACCATGCGTTGGGGGATATCTTCGCAATGGGTGCCGAGCCACAGAGTGCCACGGCGGTGGCCACCGTTCCTCCTGGTCTGGAGAGCAAGGTGGAAGAAGTGCTGCTGCACATGATGACGGGCGCAGTCGAGGTGCTCAACGCCGCGGGTTGTGCGCTGGTGGGTGGGCACACGGGCGAAGGCCGGGAGCTGGCGCTGGGTTTCGCCATCAACGGATTGATTGACGATGGCCTGACGGGTGTGATGCGCAAGGGCGGCATGTTGCCTGGCGACGTATTGGTGCTGACCAAGCCCTTTGGCACCGGTACGCTGTTCGCCGCCCATGCCCGCATGGCGGCACGCGGCCGGTGGATCCAGGCGGCACTGGCGAGCATGGTGGTATCGAACCAGCAGGCCGCTGCCATCCTGCACAGCTGCGGCGCGACGGCGTGTACCGACCTGACCGGTTTCGGGCTGCTCGGACATCTGGTGGAAATGACCCGCCCGTCCGGCGTTGATGCGCAGATTCAGATGTCGCGCTTGCCGCTTCTGGATGGCGCGCTGGAGTGTGTCGCTGCCGGAATTGTCAGCTCACTGCAGCCGGCCAATGTGCGCCTGCGCCGTGCCCTGGCCAACCAGGAGGCGTTTGCGCAGGATCCGCGTTACCCGTTGTTGTTCGATCCGCAAACAGCCGGCGGCCTGCTGGCCAGCGTGCCTGCGGATCAGGCGCAAGCCTGTATTGCGCGGCTGCATGCTGCCGGTTATGGGCGCGCCACCGTTATCGGAAGTGTCCTGCCCATGGGCGACGCGCTAGCGCCGATCACGCTGGTGCAGTAGCGGGCAGCTTAGCCAAGCCTGGCACGCAGCAAGTCGTTCACCTGCTGCGGATTGGCCTTGCCCCGGCTGGCCTTCATGACCTGGCCGACCAGGGCGTTGAACGCCTTTTCCTTGCCCTGGCGGAACTCGTCGACACTTTTAGCATTGGCCGCCAGCACTTCGTCGATGATCTTCCCGAGCGCGCCGGAATCGCTCATCTGCTGCAGGCCCAGCGCAGCGATGGCCTGGTCTGCCGTTGCATGCAGGCGAGTCCACAAAGCGTCGAAAACCTGCTTTGCGGCATTGTTGGAAATCGTGCCGTCGGCAATGCGTTGCAGCAGTTGCGCCAACGCCTCCGGCTCGATCGGAGCCTGTGCCAGCTCGATCGCCTCGGCATTGAGCCTGCGACTGATTTCGCCCATCAACCAGTTGCCCGCCAGCTTGGCCGGCGCGCCAGCGCGTACCGTCGCCTCGAACCAGGACGCCATCGCCTTGGTCTGGGTCAGCGCCGCGGCGTCATATTCCGACAAGGCGTGGGTATCGACAAGCCGGCGCGCCATCACGCGCGGCAGCTCGGGCATGGCGGCTTCAATCTGCGTGACCCAGGCTTGTTCGATCACCAGCGGCGGCAGGTCCGGATCGGGGAAATAGCGGTAGTCGGCCGCGTCTTCCTTGGTACGCATGGCGCGCGTCTCGCCGGTATCGGGGTCGAACAGCACCGTGGCCTGCTGGATCGCCCGCCCGTCTTCAATCTGCTCGATCTGCCAGCGCACCTCGAAGTCGATGGCCTGCTGCATGAACTTGAAGCTGTTGAGGTTCTTGATCTCGCGCCGCGTGCCCAGTCCCGCACCGGGTTTGCGCACCGACACGTTGGCATCGCAGCGAAAGCTGCCCTCTTGCATGTTCCCGTCGCAGATGCCGATCCAGGTGACGATCTTGTGCAGCTCGCGCGCATAGGCGACCGCCTCCGCACTGGAGCGCATGTCGGGCTCGGTGACGATTTCCAGCAGCGGCGTCCCGGCGCGGTTCAGGTCAATCCCGGTCTGCCCGACAAAGTCTTCGTGCAGGGACTTGCCGGCGTCTTCTTCAAGATGGGCGCGCACCAGCCGCACCGAACGTTTTTCGCCGTCGAGGAAGAATTCGACCTGCCCGCCTTGGACGACGGGAATCTCGAACTGGCTGATCTGGTAACCCTTCGGCAGATCCGGGTAAAAATAATTCTTGCGTGCAAAAACGCTGCGCGGCGCGATGTGCGCGCCAATGGAGAGGCCGAACCGGATGGCGCGTTCGACCGCGCCGCGGTTCATCACCGGCAAGGTGCCCGGAAGTGCCAGGTCGACCGCACAGGCTTGGGTATTGGGCTCGGCGCCAAAGGCCGTGGGGGCGCGGCTGAAGATCTTGGATTGCGTGGAAAGCTGGGCGTGCGTCTCGAAGCCGATGACGACTTCATAACCGCGCACCAGCGCGGCGGCCCGTGGTGCGGTGGCAAGTGTGTCGCTCGTCATGCTCAGAACCCTGCAGGCTTGCGCCGGTGGTAGTCGGTGGCAAGCTGGAACTGGTGCGCTGCCTGCAGCAACTGTGCCTCCTGAAAATAGTTGCCAATCAGTTGCAGGCCGACGGGGAGTCCGCCTGCGCCGAATCCTGCAGGAATACTCATGCCCGGCAGGCCGGCGAGCGAAGCGGGCAGCGTGAAGATGTCAGCCAGGTAGCTGGCCACCGGGTCGTCGCTCTTTTCGCCGATCTTCCAGGCCACCGTGGGCGCGACCGGCCCGGCGATAACGTCGCATTGCCGGAACGCCTGCTGGAAATCATCGGCCAGCATGCGGCGGATTTTTTGCGCCTGCAAATAGTAGGCGTCGTAATAGCCGTGCGACAGCACGTAAGTGCCGATCATGATGCGCCGCTTCACTTCGTCGCCAAACCCTTCGGCCCTGGTCTTTCTGTACATGTCAGCGAGATCGCTGAACTGCGCTGCCCGGTGCCCGAACTTGACGCCGTCGAATCGGCTCAGGTTGCTGGATGCTTCCGCCGGCGCAATGATGTAGTACACCGGAATAGCCAATTCGGTGCGCGGCAACGAAATGGCTACCCGGCGCGCGCCGAGCTGTTCGAACTGCACCAAGGCGGCCTCCACCGCGTCAGCTACATCGGCTGCAACCCCTGCGCCAAGGAACTCACCTGGTACGCCGATACGCAGGCCCGCCAGCGGTTGCGTGAGCAGGCGGCTGAAATCCTCCGGGTCCAGGTCGAGTGACGTCGAGTCGCGATCCGGATCGGGGCCACAAAGGGTGCTGAGCATGAGCGCGCAGTCACGTGCACTGCGCGCCATCGGCCCGGCCTGATCCAGGCTGCTTGCGAATGCGACCATGCCGTATCGCGAAGCGCGGCCATAGGTCGGCTTGATGCCGGTGACGCCACAAAACGATGCAGGCTGGCGGATCGAACCGCCAGTGTCCGTGCCGGTGCTGCCTGGGGCGAGGCGTGCCGCGACCACCACCGCGCTTGCGCCGGACGACCCACCGGGCACGTGCGCCTTGTTCCAGGGGTTGGGCACAGGTATGGGGCGGGTGTGTCCGATGGGCGCGACCGCTGAATTCTCATTGGACGAACCCATTGCGAATTCGTCGCAATTGAGTTTGCCCAGGCTCACCGCGCCCTGCGCCGCCAGGCGCGCGACCACCGTAGCGTCAAACGGCGACCGGTAGCCATGCAGGATCCGGGAGCCGGCCGTGGTCACGAAGTCCCGGGTTGCAAAGATGTCCTTGTGCGCAATCGGAACGCCTTCCAGCGCGCCAGCGGCGCCGTCGGCAATACGCTGGTCTGCGGCGCGGGCCTGCGCCAGCGTGACTGTTTCGTCCCGATCCAGGTAGACGCCGAGGGCGTCGTGTTCTCTTGCGCGCGCCAGAAAATGTTGCGCGGTCTCGACGGCGGAGACCTGGCGGTCAGCCAGGCTCGCGGCAAGGTCGACCAATTCGAGGTCGTGCAGGGCGGTGGAGGAGAGTCCCATATGTGCCAATTTGTTATTCGATGACCCGGGGCACCAGGTACAGGCCGCCTTCGGTCGCTGGCGCGCTGCGCTGGTTGGCGGCGCGGTCATCGGGTTCGCTTGCGACGTCGGGCCGCAGACGCAGGGCAATGTCACGAATGCTTGCAACCGGGTGCGACAACGGCTCAATGCCGGTGGTGTCGACTGCGCGCATCTTTTCAACGATGTCGAAGAAGCCGTTGAGCTGTGTAAGCATGCGCTCGCTTTCGGCGACGCCCAGCTCTAGGCGGGCCAATGCAGCTATGCGCGAGATATCGGAGGATGACAGTGACATGGCAGGAATTGCTCGAAAATCGGGCACAGCCAGCGTCTGCAGGCGCTGCGCCAAGGGGTTCGCTGACGGGGGATGCGGTATTATCCCGCCTTTGCACGCCATTCCCAAAACTGCGGTTTTTGGCGCAAAAACGACAAGTTTTCAGCTGAATGCATATGGCGACGACACGCCGAAGCGTGTGTCGTGCCCGAGAGGATTTTGATGTTTGGAGCATTCCGTCAGTATTTCTCCACTGACCTGGCGATCGATCTGGGGACCGCCAACACCCTGATCTTTGTACGTGACAAGGGGATCGTGCTGGATGAGCCGTCGGTGGTGGCCATTCGCCACGAAGGCGGCCCCCAGGGCAAGAAAACGATTCAGGCGGTTGGCAAGGAGGCCAAGGCCATGCTGGGCAAGGTGCCCGGCAACATCGAGGCCATCCGCCCCATGAAGGACGGCGTCATCGCCGACTTCACGGTGACCGAGCAGATGCTCAAGCAGTTCATCAAGATGGTGCATCCGCGCAGCATCTTCCGGCCCAGCCCGCGCATCATCATCTGCGTGCCGTGCGGTTCGACCCAAGTCGAGCGCCGCGCGATTCGCGAATCGGCGCTTGGCGCCGGCGCCAGCGATGTGCGGCTGATCGAGGAGCCGATGGCGGCGGCGATTGGCGCCGGCTTGCCGGTGAGTGAGGCCAGCGGCTCGATGGTGGTCGACATCGGCGGCGGCACCACCGAAGTGGGCGTGATCTCGCTCGGCGGCATGGTCTACAAGGGCAGCGTGCGGGTCGGCGGCGACAAGTTTGACGAAGCCATCATCAATTACATCCGGCGCAACTACGGCATGCTGATCGGAGAGCCCACGGCAGAGGCGATCAAGAAGAAGATCGGCTCGGCGTTTCCAGGGAGCGAAGTGCGCGAAATGGAAGTGCGCGGGCGTAACCTGTCCGAAGGTGTGCCGCGCAGCTTCACCATCTCCTCCAACGAAATCCTGGAGGCATTGACCGACCCGCTGAACAACATCGTGTCGGCCGTGAAGAACGCGCTGGAGCAGACGCCGCCCGAGCTCGGCGCCGACATTGCCGACCGGGGCATGATGCTTACCGGGGGCGGCGCCATGTTGCGCGACCTCGATCGCCTGCTGGCGGAAGAGACCGGCCTTCCGGTGCTGGTGGCGGAAGATCCGTTGACCTGCGTGGTGCGTGGTTGCGGCATTGCGCTCGACCAGTGGGATCGCATGGGGTCCATCTTCACCAGCGAGTAGACCTGCCCTGCGGGCGCAGCAGGCTGTGGCCGGGCCCGCGCAAGACGGACAATAGGCCCCATGCCGCTTGGTACGATCGACAGGACCCCGCCCCCGTTCTTTCGCCAGGGCCCTTCGGCCCTGTCCAAACTGATGGTGTTCGGCGCGCTCGCTGTATTCCTGATGGTGGCCGATGTTCGCCTGGGCGTCACGCAGCCCTTGCGTGCCACGGTTGCCAATGTGCTCTATCCGGCCCAGTGGGTCGTATTGCAGCCGGTCGGCTGGGCACGCCGCCTTGCCAACTACTTCCAGAGCCAGCAAGAAACGCAACAGGCCCACCTGCAGGCACTGCGCCAACTCGGAGCGCAGTCGCAACGGGCCAGCCAGACGGATCAACTGCTGCTGGAAAACGAACGCCTGCGCCTGTTGCTCGCTCTGCGGCCGCGTCTGCAGGCATCTGCCCAACCCGCGCAGGTGTTGTACGACGCGGCAGATCCGTACAGCCGCAAGGTGATCATCGACAGGGGAATGGTGGATGGGGTCGGCCCGGGTTCGCCCGTCGTCGACGAGACCGGCGTACTGGGACAGGTGACGCGTGTGTACGCCTCGGTGAGCGAGGTGACGCTGGTGACGGACCGTGACCAGGCCATCCCGGTGCTCAACACCCGTACCGGCACGCGTGGCGTCGCTTTTGGCGACCCCGCCGCAGCCGGGCTGGAGTTGCGCTTTATTGCAGCCAATGCCGATGTGCAGGCCGGTGACGTGTTGTCTACCAGTGGTGTGGACGGCGTGTATCCGCCAGGCCTGCGGGTTGCCCGGGTCGAGAAGGTCGAGCGGCGCAGCGACTCGGCGTTTGCGCGCATTGCGTTGAAGCCGGTAGCCCTGGTGCAGGGCGCATTGCATGTCATGGTGCTCAGTCCGCTCGCGCAGCCCGTGGCGCCGCGTCCGGCAACCGAAGCGGCCAGTGCACCGGCCAGAAAGTCCGCGCGCAAATGAAGGGGCAGCGAGCATGATCATGCGCCAGGGCCAGCAGTTGTTGTTGCCGGCCAATCCCCTTTTCATCTGGATGAGCCTTCTGGCCGCCTTGCTGCTCAACATGGCGCAGAACATGGGCCTGTGGGGTCGCGCAGCATGGGTGCCCGACCTGCTGGCCTTGGTGCTCGTCTTCTGGAGCGTGCACCAGCCGCTGCGCGTGGGCATTGGCGCCGCCTTCGTGGTCGGCCTGTTCCTGGACGTCCACCAGGGGGGGCTGCTGGGGGCCCATGCCCTCGCATACGTGGTCCTGAGCTTTTTGGCGATCACCATCCACCGGCGCCTGCTCTGGTTCTCGGTGCCGTCCCAGGCGGCGCAGTTGATGCCGCTGTTCCTGATGGCGCAGCTGATCGAGCTGGCCGCGCAGATGCTGGGCGGCGGCGCATTTCCGGGCTGGTCCATGTTCATGGCACCGCTGTTGCAGGCCTTGTTGTGGCCGGTCGTCAGTGTGTTGCTGCTGGTGCCGCAACGGCGCGCGCCGGATCCGGATGCGAACCGCCCGTTATGACCGAGTTGCGCAACGTTGAAGCTGATCTGGCCCGGTTTCGGGTACGGGTTCTGGTCGCGAGTGTGGTGATCGTCCTGTGTTTCCTTTTGCTGTCGGCGCGGCTGGTGGTATTGCAGGTCGTGCGCCATGACGATCTCAAGGCACAAGCCGAGAGCAACCGCACAGCAATCGTCCCGGTGGTGCCCAACCGTGGACTGATCCTTGACCGCAACGGGATCGTTCTGGCCACCAACTACTCGGCCTACACGCTGGAGATCACCCCCTCCAAAGTGGCTTCGCTGGAGCAGACGCTGGCCAGCCTGTCCGAGGTGGTGGAGATCACGCCGCGCGACCGGCGGCGTCTGCGCAAGCTGATGGACGAGTCGAAAAGCTTCGATTCGCTGCCGGTACGCACGAAACTCACGGATGAGGAGGTGGCGCGTTTTGCCGCGCAGCGCTTCCGCTTTCCGGGTGTCGAGATCAAGGCGCGGCTGTTCCGCAACTACCCGTTTGGCGAGTTGGCAAGCCACGTGATCGGCTATATCGGGCGCATCAACAAGGCCGAGAAGGAGCGGCTGGAGGAAGACGGCGACGATGCCAACTACCGCGGTACGGAATACATCGGCAAGCTCGGGGTAGAGCAGAGTTTCGAGGCCCAGTTGCACGGTGTCACGGGCGTGGACTCGGTGGAGACTTCGGCCGGCGGGCGCGCGGTGCGCAAGCTGGCCAGCAATCCCTCCACGCCGGGCAATACGGTAACTCTGTCGATCGACATCAAACTGCAAAAGCTGGTCGAGGACATGTATGGCGAGCGCCGCGGCGCGCTGGTGGCGCTTGATCCCAAGAGTGGCCAGGTCCTGGCATTCGTCAGCAAACCGACCTTCGACCCCAACCTGTTTGTTGACGGCATCGACTCGGACAGTTGGCAGATGCTCAATGAGTCCGTCGACAAGCCCTTGCTGAACCGGGCCTTGCGCGGCACCTATCCGCCGGGCTCGACCTACAAGCCGTTCATGGCCATGGCCGCGCTGCAGACCGGAAAGCGGGCACCCGGCACCATCATCAACGACGCGGGATCCTGGACCTTTGGCGGCCATGAGTTCCGCAGCCACGGAGACCATGGACTGGGCCCGGTGGACATGGCGGCGGCGATCTCGAAGTCCAGCAACGTCTATTTCTATTCGCTGGCCAACGAGCTGGGGGTGGATACCATCCACGACTTCATGAAGCCGCTGGGCTTTGGCCAGATCACTGGAATAGACATCCAGGGTGAGGCGCGCGGCCTGTTGCCCAGTCAGGAGTGGAAACGCAATTACTACAAGCGGCCCGATCAACAGAAATGGTATGCCGGCGAAACCATATCGCTGGGCATCGGCCAAGGCTACAACACCTTCACCATGTTGCAACTAGCGCAGGCGACCGCTGCGCTGGTCAACAACGGTATCAAGTTCAAGCCGCAACTGGTGATTGCCACGCAGGACGCCCTGACCCGGGCCCATCAGGCCATTGCGCCCCTGCCCCCGGTCGATCTGGGCTTCAAGCCTGAGCACGTCAATGTGGTGCGCAACGCAATGGTGAGCGTGGCGGTGGACGGTACCTCGGCGCGGGTTTTTGCCGGCGCGGCATACCGCTCCGGTGGCAAGACAGGTACCGCCCAGGCGGTGGGCATTTCCGCTAAGGAAAAGTACAACGCCGGACGGCTCGAAGAACACCAGCGCGATCACGCCCTGTACATTGCGTTTGCGCCCGCGGACGACCCGAAGATCGTACTCGCCGTCATTGTGGAGAACGCAGGGTTTGGTGCGGCGCATGCGGCCCCGATCGCCCGGCGCGTGTTCGACTACTGGTTGCAGGGCCTGTACCCGAACGATGAGGACATGATCGCTGTGCGCAAGGGACAGGCGGCAGCGCCCATTGGCAAGCCGCGCCTGGCTGTCGAGGTGCCCTGGCCCATTACGTCGGAATAGAAAGCAAAAAGCGCCGGGGTGGCCGGCGCTTTCGCGTTGATGCCCATCTGGCGGCGGTTGGCGCGACCGTGTGTGGCTTTTGTCTCCAGGGGTCTCCTTGGAACGGACGTTCTCCGCTCCCGAGTGGCGAGACTGTAGGAGGCTGGACCGGGAATGGGTATCAGGACTTACCCGTGTTGTTCTTGCTGCGACGCAACAAACAGGATGCGCCCGGGGCTTGCGCGGTAATGGGGGCAAACCTTGCGGGTACGATTGGGGCATAGACCATGCAAGCCTCCAGCCGATTCCGGGATGAAAACACTCCCACGATTCACCTCGCCGAGGCCGGGCCCGTCAGGTTGACCGGCAGTTGGTCGGCGGCTGCAATGGCGCAACCCGCCGTGTGGGATGGGCTGCGCGGCAGGCTTGCCTCCGTTACCACCCAGACGGGCCAGCCTGGACACTGGGATCTGCGTGAACTGGACCGCCTGGACCACACGGGCGCGCAGCTGCTGTGGAACGCGTGGGGGCGCGCCTGGCCCGCGCAGGTGCAGGCGCTGCCTGCCCAGCATGCCATGCTGGAGCGCGTTGCACGTTACTCCGTCGGGCCACCGCGCGCGGATCGGCGCAGTCTCTGGACGCGCTTTCTCGGACTGGGTGAGCGTGTCTACCAGGTGGTTGATCACGCCCGCGACCTGATCCGTCTGGTGGGCCAATTGCTGATTGACACGGTTCGTCTGGTGCGTTCGCCAAAAGACGGCCCCTGGCGCGATGTATCCGGCCATCTGTACCGGATTGGCGCCACCGCGCTGCCGATCACGGCACTGGTCGGCTTTCTGATCGGTGTGGTGCTGGCCTACCTGATGGCCCAGCAGTTGCGCAAATTCGGCGCCGATGCCTTCATCGTCGACGTGCTGGGCATTGCCCTGATCCGCGAACTCGGTCCAGTGCTGGCCGCCATCCTGATTGCCGGCCGCTCCGGGTCGGCGATCACCGCACAGATCGGGGTGATGCGCGTCACCGAGGAACTCGACGCGATGCGCGTCATGGGCATCGCCCAGGGATTTCGGCTGGTGTTGCCGCGCGCGCTGGCAATGGCCATCGCCATGCCACTGGTCAGCATCTGGACGACCATCGCCGCGCTGTTTGGCGGCGTCCTGTCTTCAGACCTGGTCATGGGAATCAGTCCGAGTTATTTCCTTTCGGCCCTGCCGGCCGCCGTGCAGGTTTCCAATCTGACGTTGTCGGTGGCGAAGTCGGTGGTGTTCGGGGTGATGATCGCGCTGGTCGGCTGCCATTTTGGTCTGCGCATCAAGCCCAACACGGAAAGCCTGGGCGAGGGCACTACGGCCTCGGTGGTCACGTCGATCACCGCAGTGTTGCTGGCCGATGCGCTGTTTGCCGTGGTGTTCAAGGATGTGGGCATATGACGCCGGCGCCTGCCGTGGTGGAGATTCGCAAGCTCTGGTCGGCCTTTCAGGTCGCAGGCCGCGAAATTGTGGTTCACAAGGATCTCGATCTGACCATCGAGCGGGGCGAACTGGTGTCCCTGGTGGGCGGTTCCGGCAGCGGCAAGACGGTCATGCTGCGAACCATCCTCGGTCTGGAAGTGCCGGCACGTGGCACGGTCTCCGTGCTCGGGCGACCGGCCGAGCGACTCTCCGACTTTGGCGCGGCCAGCCGGGTCGGCATGCTGTTCCAGCACGGCGCCTTGTTCTCCGCGTTCAGCGTGCTCGACAACATTGCGTTTCCGTTGCGCGAGTTGCGTACACTGCCCGACGACCTGATCCGCGACGCGGCCCTGGTGAAGTTGCAGATGGTCGGGCTGGACCCGGTGCACGCCCACAAGATGCCCGCCGATTTGTCGGGCGGGATGATCAAGCGTGTTGCGCTGGCCCGGGCGCTGATCATGGACCCTCCCCTGTTGTTGCACGATGAGCCAACCGCCGGGCTCGATCCTGACAGCGCCGACGCGTTTTGCGCGCTGATCCGCTCGTTGCACCGTGAGCTCGGGCTCACGGTGGTGATGGTGACGCACGATCTGGATACGCTGTTCGAGCTCAGCACGCGGGTCGCGGTGCTGGCCGACAAGCACATGATCGTGCATGGCGCGCCCAAGGACGTGATCGCGTTTCCGCACCCCTTCATCCATGATTTCTTTCTGGGTGAGCGGGGGCAACGTGCGATGGAGTTGTTGCGTGAGTACCCGTTTGCGGTGTAGCCACGCGGCCTGAAAAAGGAGTCAATATGGAAAACAAGGCGCATGCGTTTGCCGCAGGACTCTTTGTCCTGACGGTGACAGCCATTCTGGTGGCGCTCGCTGCCTGGTTGACGCGCGACACCGGCATACGCCGCATTTACGAGATCAGCAGCCCCGAGGCCGTGACCGGATTGCAGTCACAGGCGGCGGTACGGTTTCGCGGGGTCGCGGTTGGAAAAGTCGTGGACATCAGCTTCGATCCCCAGAGTATTGGCAACATCCGGGTGCGCATCGCGGTGGACGACACGGCGCCCATCACAGCCACCACATTCGCCACGCTGGGTTTTCAGGGCGTCACCGGACTGGCGTTTGTGCAGCTCGACGATTCCGGACAATCCAAGGTCATGCTTCCCACCGACAACAACGCTCCGGCGCGTATTCCGATGCGCCCGAGCCTGTTGTCCAAATTGTCCGATCAGGGTGTGGCCATCCTCACGCAGGTGGAGCAGACCAGCTTGCGCGTGAACCAGTTGCTGTCTCCGGAAAACCAGAAGCAGTTGATGGCGACTGTCGCCGGGTTCGGCCAAAGCGCGGCAAGCGTGCAGCAAATGTCGGAGCGCGTCCAAAAGCTGTCGGGCACGATGGAGGGCATCCTCAATGCGCAACTCGGGCCGGAGCGCGTCAGCATTCCGCAATTCGTGCAGGATGCCTCGGGCACCCTGAAGTCGCTCGGCAATACGTCGGCCGGCATCGATCAGACGGCAGCCGAGTTCAGGAAGGCGGCCGTCGAGATCACCCGGCTATCGGAGCGGCTCAATGCCCCCGGGGGTGTGGTGGACCGAATGGCCGAAGGCGCCGGCACCCTGACCGCTGCCGGGCAGGCGTTCAGCGCCGCGACCCTGCCACGTCTGAACCGCACCAGCGACGACGCCGCGCGTACCGCGCGCCAGGTGACCCGTGCGGTCGGCGCGCTGAACGACAACCCGCAGGCCTTGCTTTTTGGCAACGGCGCGACGTCGCCCGGACCGGGCGAACCCGGATTCAGCTTTCCGAAAGGCACACCATGATGGATAGACGCTGTTGGCGCACGCACGTGCTGGTGGCCGCGGCTTTGCTGGTGGGCGGTTGCACGGCCTTGCCGGAAAAGCCGGCTAGGGCGCTGGTTTATGACTTCGGCCCTGGCGCCCTGGTGTCTGCTGAAGCAACGGCGCCGAGCTTGCCGGCGGTCGTGCTGGCGGATGTCGAAGCCGCCGGAGCGTTCGATGGCACGGCGATCCTGTACCGGCTGGCATTTGCCAATGCGCAGCAACTCATGCCCTATGCCCAGGCGCGCTGGAGCATGCCGCCGGCGCAACTGATTCGCCAACGGCTGCAGGATACGTTGGGGCAAAAGCGCGTAGTGAGCAGTCCTTCGGAGGGCGTGGCGGCAGCTGTTGGTGTCGGGCCTGCGCGCAGCGTGGTTGCCTTGCGTGTGGAGATTGAAGAGTTCACACAGTACTTCGAAGCGGCTGACCGCAGTTTCGGGCTGCTGCGCCTGCGCGCAACGGCCTCTTCGGTTGGTGCAGCGGGCGACCGCCTGCTTGGACAACGCACACTCGTGGTACGCCGGCCAGCACCCACAGCCGATGCCGCCGGCGGTGTGCGAGCACTCACCGAAGCCGCTACTGCCGCTGCGCAGGAGCTCGAGTCATGGCTGAGCCAGCTACGCTGATCGATCCGGACCCGGCTTACGCGCAGCTGCAGGCGCAGTTCGCGCGCGCGGGGCTGGAATTTTGCGGCGTGTGCACCGGTCTGTCGCGGTATGCGGCGCAGTGGCGGCAGACTGCGGCTCTGCTGGAGGACCTCAGCACCGATGAGGCGGATGCGCTCGGCGCGCTGATGCCGATGGTGCGGGCGCGCGCCGGGCAGGCCCTGATCAAGGAGGGTGACGTTGGCGACTGGATGCTGCTGCTGCTGGCGGGCACGGTGGACGTGATCAAGACCTCCGACGCCGGCGAGGTATCGCGCCTTGCCGTCATCAAGCAGGGCGCCGCGGTCGGTGAGATGTCGATGCTGGACGCCGCGCCGCGTTACGCCACCTGCCTGGCTATCGAGGATGTGCAGGCCGGCGTGCTGACGCGCGCGGTCATTGCCCGCCTGATCCAGGACCACCCGGCCATCGGCGCGAAACTGCTGGTCAAGCTGACGCAGTTGTTGGCGCAGCGACTGCGCAATACCAGCAACCAGCTGGTCCGGCTCCTGCAAAAGCAGGGCGGCGCGTAGCGCCTTATTTGCCCAGGATGGGGAACAGCTTCACCAGACCGTCCGACATCACCTCCACCGCCAGCGCCGCCAGGATCAGGCCCATCAGGCGGGTCATCACGTTGATGCCGGTCTTGCCCAGGAAGCGCGCGATAGGCTGCGCCATCGCGAAGCACACGGCGGTGGCGAGCGCGATCACCAGACCGTAGCCGACCAGCGCCGCGAGTTGCGGGAAATGCTTGGCGCGCTCTGCGTAGATCACCACGGTGGACATGGTGGCGGGGCCAGTGAGCAATGGAATGGTCAGCGGCACTACCGCTATGCTGGCGCCGACGGTCGCCCGCTGCGAAGCGTCGTTGATTTCGTCAGCGTTTGACTTGGCCTCGGCGGGTTGGGCGTTGAGCATGCTCAGCGCCGAGGTCAGCAGCAACATGCCGCCGCCGACCTGGAAGCTCGCCAGCGTGATGCCAAAGAACTCCAGTATCTGCAGACCAAGCAGCGCACTTGTTGCAATCACCACGAAACAGGTAAACGAGGCGATCCAGATCGTGCGCCGGCGCTGCTCGGCAGAGAAGCCCTGCGTGTAGTGGATGAAAAACGGAACAATCGCCAGTGGATTGACGATTGCCAGCAGGGTCACCAGGGGTTTGTAGTCCATGGTGTGTGCCCTGCCTAACGCCCGCCGGCGACATCGATGAAGGCGCCTGTGGTGTAACTGGCGCCATCGGACAGCAACCAGAGGATCGCCTGTGCGACTTCCTCGGCGCTGCCGGCGCGCTGCATGGGCACCTGTGGCGCCATCTGCCGTGCGCGATCGGGCTGGCCGCCCGAGGCATGGATATCGGTTTCGATGATGCCGGGGCGCACCGCGTTGACGCGAATGCCCTCGTTGGCGACTTCGCGCGCCAGCCCGACGGTGAAGGTGTCGATGGCCCCCTTGGACGCCGCGTAGTCCACATACTGACCCGGTCCGCCAAGCCGCGCCGCAACGCTGGAGACATTCACGATGGCGCCACCACTGCCGCCATGGCGTGTGCTCATGCGCAGTACGGCTTCGCGGGCGCAGAAAAAGCTGCCCAGCACGTTGGTGTCAAACATGCGACGCAGGCGCTGCGCGTCCATGGCGTCCACCCGCGCTGCCGTGTCCACAATCCCGGCGTTGTTGACGAGCGCCTTGAGCGGGCCGAGTTCCCGGTCGATACGGGCGAACATGGCAAGAATCCGGGCTTCGTC
>JANNDB010000818.1:0-7862 GCA_031387285.1 Betaproteobacteria bacterium
CAATCAGCTGGCGCAGCAACGCCTTGCCGCGCGGCTCCTTGAGATCAATCGCCAGCGATCGCTTGCCAGCATTGATGGCGGCAAAGCCGGCCGGGATGCCCTGGTCGAGCAGATCGCGCGCACCGCCACGCAGGATGTCACCCTTGACAGGTGCCTCAATTTTGATGACTTCGGCCCCTTCGAGCGCGAGATAGTGCGAAGCGGTGGGCCCGGCGATCACGTGCGACAGATCGAGCACGCGCATGCCGTGCAGGGCATTCAGACTCATGGCCTACTCCCGCATTGCGCTCAATCCGCCTTGACGCCCGCCATCTGGATCAGGCGTGCCCACTTGGCCGTTTCGGCCTTCATGAAAGCGGCATAGGCTTCGGGCGATGCCGAGAGTTCGACCTCCGAGCCGCCAGCCTGGATTGCCGCGCGCAGTTCTGCATCGGCGAAAGCCTGCTTCGTAGCCGCATGCAATCGCGCAACGATGGCTGGCGCGGTTCCCGCGGGCACCCACAGGCCGCCCCAGGACTCCTGCACGAACAGGTCGTCGCCGTAGACTTCCTTCATGGTCGGCACATCGGGCAGCGAACCCAGGCGCCTGGCGCCGGTGACGGCCAGCGCACGCGCCTTGCCGCCCTTCACCTGCGGCACCGCCGTGCCGGCGATCGGAAAGGCAAACTGGATCTGCCCGGCCAGCAGCGCCGGCATCAGCTCCACCGAGCCGCGGTACGGCACATGGACGGCATCGAGTTTGAGAATGCTGGCAAAACTGGACCCGGCGATATGCGCGGCCGTGCCGATGCCGCCCGAGCCGTAGTTCATCTGGCCCGGTCTGGAACGGACCATGGCTTCCAGATCCTTGACGGTCTTGATCGGGGAGTCTGCGGGAACGATCAGCACAGTGGGCGAAGTGCTGGTCTGGGTGATGGGAATGAAGGTGGTGAGCGGGTCGAACTTGGCATCCGGCCGCAGGATCTTCTGCACCACCTGCGAAATCGAACCGGCCAATATGGTGTAGCCGTCCGGCGCGGCCTGGGTCACCACTTCGGCGGCCACGATGCCGGCGGCGCCGACCCGGTTCTCCACCACCACCGAACCACCCAGGGCTTCTGCCAGCTTGGGCGCCAGGCGGCGGGTTTCTATGTCCGGCCCGCCGCCAGCGGCGAATGGCACGATGAGCTTTACCGGGCGGTTCGGGTAGGCCTGGGCCCAGCACAGGGCGCCCAGCGTGCCAAGGCACAGGCCGACTACTGCGGTGCGCCAAATCCTGCTTGCTCTCATCCTTGTCTCCTGCATCTTGAACGTCCGCCTGATTGGATGACGCATCATGCAGGACATCCGCGCCAGACTCAACCCGGGTTTGTCACTAGCATCAGCAAGGCCAGCAGCAGCACCACATGCGGGAACGCGACGGTGGGACGCAGCGCACTGGCCGCATATTCCGCGAGCAGTCCCTTCAGCCCCTTGCGCTGCGCCAGCCAGCCACTGTGCAACTGGAACGGTTCACCCGCGTCGGCACCGGGTGGCGCTGCAATCCTGGACTCCAGCTGCTGCAGACGCGCGCCCAGGCGGTTCTGGAAGGTCTTGTAGATCGCCTCCTGCACCCACAGCACCAGCAGCAGCACGGCCAGCAACAGCGGCTCGATCAGCAGCATCGCGCCGGTCAAGAAGACCACGACGGAAGCCAGCTTGAGCCACATCACGCCGTGCTCGTAACGCTCGAAATTGTTCTGCAGGGTGGTCCACTCCTGCGCCCATGCCGTTTTCAGATCCATCGTCGTGCTCCTTCCATGCCTGTCTGTACCGTGATGTCTTTCTTCCGGATCCGCCTCATGCCGTGGCCCCGCGCCCGATGGCGGGCCAGCGCCGGTGCACGTAGATCCAGGCGACCAAGCCGATGCACAACATGCCCAGCGAGGCCGCCGCCAGCGCCAGCGCCGAGTGCATCACCAGGGGCGCAATCACACCGGCCACCAGGGCGTTCGCACTGGAGCCGACGAACATCTGCAGCGATGACGCCATGCCACGGCGTTCGGGGTGCAGATCGAGCACCAGCAGCGTGACTACCGGCACCATCAGGGCCCAGCCGAAGGTGAATACGGCGAGCGGCAAGAACGCCCAGGATACGTGAGCGGTGAAGAAGGCGTTGGCCACCAGATTGACGAAGGCGCTGAGCAGCATGATGACAAAACCGTGCCGTATCTGGCGCTTGGGCGTGGTGCGTCCGGCGAGGCGCCCGCTGAGCGTGGCGCCGCCCATGATGCCGCCAATGGTGGCCAGGAAAAGCCAGAAGAACTGGGTTGGCTGCAAGGCCAGCACTTCACCCAGGAACGCCGGCGCTGACAACACATACAGGAAGCTGCCGTTGAACGGCACGCCACTGGCCAGCGCCAGCAGCAGGAAGCGCGGGTCGAGCCCGAGCTGCCAGTAGCCGCGCAACAGGTTGCGCGTATTGAACGGCTGGCGCTGCGTCAGGTGCAGCGTCTCGGGCAGGAAGCGGTAGTTCGCCAGCCACAACACCACGCCCACTCCCGCCAGGAACCAGAAAATGCTGTGCCACCCTGCGAGCACGAACAACCAGCCACCGATGATGGGCGCTATCGCCGGTGCGATGCCGAAAAAGATGGTGATCTGGCTCATCACCTTCTGCGCCTGCGAAGGCTCGAACATGTCGCGCACCACGGCGCGTGAGACCACAATCCCGGCACCGGTCGAGAGGCCCTGCAGCACCCGAAAGAAGATCAACTGCCCGATGCTGTCGGACAGCGCGCAGCCGACCGAGGATAAGGTGAATATCGCCACGCCCCACAACACCACCGGGCGGCGCCCGAAGCTGTCGGAGATCGCACCATGGAACAGGCTCATCACGGCAAAGCCGAGCAGATAGGCCGAGAGCGTCTGCTGCATCTGGACCGGCGAGGCCTGCAGCGAACGGGCGATACCCGAGAACGCCGGAATGTAGGTGTCGACCGCGAACGGGCCGACCATGCCGAGCAGGGAGAGCAGTGCAGCCAGGGCCCATGTGGGGCCGCGCCAGAGTGTGCGGAAATCGGGGTTGATAGACAGGTTCTTTCCATCCCATGATACCGTTCGCTGGCGCCGCACCGGGCCAGACCTGGTCGCGCCAAAATGCCTGCCAGTTCCCAATGATTCAGGAGTCGCACGTGCCCGCAACCCCCATCCACTCCCACAGCAAAGGCGTCTTTGTCATTGCTGCCACGCCGTTCACCGACAGCGGCGCCATCGATTTCGAGAGCATCGACCGGTTGACCGATTTCTACCTCGGCTTCGGCATCGACGGCCTGACCATCATGGGCATCATGGGTGAGGCGCCCAAACTCTCGCAGGACGAATCGCTGGCCGTGATGCGGCGCTTCCTGCAGCGTGTGGACGGCAAGGTGCCGGTGATTGTGGGTGTCTCCGCGCCCGGCTTCGATCCCATGGTCTCGCTGGCGCGCGCGTCCATGGACGCCGGCGCGGCGGGCGTGATGGTGGCGCCGGCGCCATCCGTGAAACACGATGAGCAGTTCTTCAACTTCTATGCGGGAGCGTGCAGGGCACTCGGACCGGATGTGCCGGTGTGTGTGCAGGACTACCCGTTCGTCACCGGCGTGACGATGTCGGTGCCGGTGTTCTCGCAGATGGTGCGCGAGCTGCCGCAGATCGTCATGCTCAAGGCCGAGGATTCACCGGGCCTGACCAAGATCGCGCGCATCCGCGCGCTGGAGGCACAGGGCCAGCGGCGCGTCTCCATCCTGGTGGGCAACAACGGGCTGTTTTATCCGCTGGAGATGGCGCGCGGCGCCGACGGCCCGATGACCGGTGTGGCCTACCCGGAGATGCTTACGGCCGTTTACCAGGCCATGCAGGCTGGCAAGCGCGACCTGGCCGATGACCTGTTCGAGATCTACCTGCCCCTGATCCGTTACGAAACCCAGGCCGGCGTGGCACTGGCCTGGCGCAAGGAGATCCTGCGCCGGCGCGGTGCTATTGCCAGTGCGAAGATACGCGCGCCCGGCGCACAACTCAACGGCGATGAGCACGATGACCTGACGCGCATGATGCAGCGCATCGACACCAAACTCGCCGCCTCGCGCGGTGCCTGAGCGCGAACGCGGGGCAAGCATGGCGTTCGATACGGTCATCCGCGGCGGCACTGTGGTCAATGCGACCGGCAGCCAGCAACTGGACGTCGGCATCGAAGGCGGACGCGTTACCGCGCTGGCAAGCGGCCTGCCGGCGGGCGAAAGCGAAATCGACGCGCGCGGCATGCTGGTTCTTCCCGGCGGCGTCGACAGCCATTGCCACATCGAGCAGATCTCCTCGTTCGGTGTGATGTGCGCGGACGACTTCCATTCGGCGACCGTGTCCGCGGCATTTGGCGGTACCACCACGGTGATTCCGTTTTGCGCCCAGCACCGAAGTGACCACATTCCCGAGGTGCTGGCCGACTACCACCGGCGCGCGGCCGAGAAGGCGGTGATTGATTACGGGTTCCATTTGATCGTGGCCAACCCGGACGACCAGACGCTTCGGACCGATCTGCCGGCGGCGATCGAATCCGGCGTGCGGTCGTTCAAGGTATTCATGACCTACGACCGTATGCGCCTGCACGACGAGCAGATCCTCGACGTGCTGGCGACGGCCCGCCGGCATGGCGCCCTGACCATGGTGCATGCCGAAAACCACGGCATCATCAACTGGCTCGGTGGCCGCATGGTCGGCCAGGGCAACCTTGCGCCGCGCTACCACGCCATTTGCCATACGCGCTCGTCCGAGGCGGAGGCCATCAATCGGGTCATCACGCTGGCCGAGGTGGTGGACACGCCGATCCTGATCGTGCATGTGAGCAGCGTCGAGGGCGTCGCGGCCGTGCGCGCCGCGCAAGCGCGCGGGGTGAAGGTATTTGCCGAAACCTGCCCGCAGTATCTTTTCCTGACTGCCGCGGACATCGACCGTGGCCTCGAAGGCGCGATGTTCTGCTGCTCACCGCCACCGCGCGATGCCGCCGCCCAGGGCGCCTGCTGGGCCGGGTTGCAGGACGGCACCCTCGCCTTGTACTCGTCCGATCACGCGCCCTATCGCTTCGACAGCAGTGGCAAGCTGCCCAAGGGCGACAAGACCACGTTCAAGGAGATGGCCAACGGGGTGCCGGGGCTGGAACTGCGCCTGCCACTGCTGTTCACCTACGGCGTGGGCACCGGCCGCATCAGCGTCAACGAGTTTGTGCAGCTCACCGCGACGCGCCACGCCGACATCTACGGACTTGCCGCGAAGGGAAGGATTGCGCAGGGCGCTGACGCCGACATCGCCATCTGGGACCCACACCGGCGCGTCACCGTGGACGCGGCGCAACTGCATGACAACGTGGGATACACGCCTTATGCCGGCCGGGAACTGACCGGCTGGCCGGTCGTTGTCCTGTCGCGCGGCGAGGTACTGGTGGACCAGGCCCGCGCCCCTGGCAGGATGCTCGGCACGCGCGGGCGCGGGCGTTTTCTCGCGCGCACGCGCAGTGGCGCCGCGGTGCCAGCGGGCGCGCAAATTCCCGAGATGGCGCAACTGTCCGCGTGGGGAACTCCGCTGGCGCCGTGACGGCTAAGCCGCAGCGCGCCCGGTGATACGCGCGACCCATGGGAGCCAGACCTCCCGGCGCAGCCACAACAGCGCGGCGCAGCCTATCCATACACCACAGGCCAGCATGAACAGCTCACCGCCATCACTGCTGCCGTCGGTGTTCACCACCGCCACACCCAGGGGCGTGAACAGGTGGAAGAAGATCGCGCCACTGATCACACCCAGCCCCATGGCCGCACCCAGCACCTGCACGATGCGCTGGCCGGACAGTGCCGCGCCGGCTATCAGCAGTACTGACGCCATCAACTCGAATGTGCCGACCACCTTGGCCGAGAAGATACCGCCGGGCGCAAATACACCCGGAAACCCGAGCGTCGCGGCCCAGGGGTCGAGCTTGCCCTGGAAGATGTAGATGGTCTCGGGCGAGTTGCTGAACTTGAAGAACAGCGACTGGATGAAAACAAAAGCCACGTAGGCGGTAAGCAGCCAGTGGCCGTGACGGCGAAGCCATTGCATGATGGATCCTTGTTGGGCGAACAACGATGAGGCGAGGATCTGGCTCACTTCTTGAGCAGCGCACCGAATCTGGCATCGGCCTGCTTGATGAATCCGGCCGGGTCTTTCAGCCATTTGGCCTGTACGTCTGCGTCGTAGTTCAGGTAGAGCTTGCCTTCGCGCACGGTGAACTGCTCCGGTTCGACCTTGACCAGCGCACCCTGCGTCACACCGTAGGCGCAATACCCGCCATACTGCGGCGCGTACTTTTCGGGGCTGGCCTTGAACATATCCAGATTGGCCTGGGAGGCAAACTTCCACTTCGCGCCCATCCATTCAAATGCCAGCGCGTCCTGGCCTTTCACGGGTTTGCCCACGGTGAAGTAAGCGACCGGGTCATAGCCGTTGATGGCGGTATCGGTACGGCCGCCGAGAAGGCCGGTCTTCAAGGTATTGATGGGCGGCTCGGCGTGGGCCGATCCGAACGACAGCATGGCCATCGCGGCCAGCAGCACACTGCGCCGGCTGGGGGTTGGGAAGGACAGGTGGGACATGGTGCTCGCTTTCCGTTTGACAGGTTGTTCCTTCAGCTTCGTCGTGCCTGATGCGTAAAAATTACGGAGGCTTCAACCCCGATGCGGTTCTTCAATCGGTCGCCGGATACAGTGGCGTGAGGAACTTCTCGCGCCGGTAATCGCGCACGAAGTCGAGCAGCTTCATGGGCGCAAAACCGCGCGCGCGGTTCGCGTGGCCGATCTCGAACAGCCAGCGGTACTGACGCATCAGATCACGCCAGGCTTGCAACAGGCCGGTGCGCCGATCCCAGATATGGGTGCTTTCGGCCCCCGCGCCGTTGATTTCGACGATGGTGAATCCATGGCCGGCCTGCACGTCGGCAAAACGCTCGAAGCGCACATCAAAACGGCCGAAATGGAATTCGGGCAAGGCCTTGGCGATGGCGTCAAAGCGCGCCTCCATGTGTTCCGTTACAAGATGCGTGCCGTTGCGGAAGATGGCGCCACGGCTATGGCTGCCGGCAAACGCCAGCCGGATCGCCTCTTGGGGCAGCGGCACCGTGTCGAGCCGCTCTGCATGGCGCTTGAGGTAAAGGTGCGAAAGCTTGCCGGCGCGCGGGTCGTTCAGGATCAGTTCGCGCAGGGTGTGCCGCCCATCACCATATACATAGGGGAAATACTTGAGCGTGATCGACACGATGTGACCGCGCTCCTCACCGGGCCGGCGGCAATAGAAGATGCCGGCCTCGCCCTCGAACGGCACCAGCCGCTGCAGCTGCAGCGTGGCGCCTTGCGGGAACGCCTCCAGATAGGCACGCAGGTCGGCCGGGCTGCGCACCAGCTTGACGCCCGCACCACGGCACCCGAGATCGGGTTTGGCCACCACCGGCAGGCTCAGCCCGGCTCTCTCCAGCGTCGCCAGTGCCGTATCGCACTGCGCCGCGATATCGCCCTGATCGCCCTGCGGTCCCGGGCGCTTGATGCGTACAAAGGGCGCCACCCACTGCGGCACATGCCGCACCGCCAACGCCAGAATGTCGCCCTTGGACTCGCCAAAAAGACCACCTCCGGGGAACGACGGATTGGCCACCGTGGGCAGCAGGGTGCCGCGGTAACGCAGCATCAGCCAGGCCGCGTACAGCATCACCGGAGGGTAGAACGCCCACATCGGCCAGAACTCGAAAAAACTCAGAGGTGCCCCTTCCTGATCGAAGGCGGGCATGCCGTCATGGGGACGTGCCGGCAAGGCAGCAGGGTTGACGTGGATCATGGTGCTTATGGTCAAGG
>JANNDB010000850.1:0-2046 GCA_031387285.1 Betaproteobacteria bacterium
CGATCTTTTCGCAACCCGGGCGGGTGATCAGCTTGAGGCACTGGAACACCTCGTCGCTCTGGCGGTGCTCGATGCCGGCATACAGGTCTTCCTCGTTCTCGCGCACGATCACCACATCCATTGCCGGATGGTGCGTGGCGACATACGGCGCGTAGCTGACGCAGGGCCGCACATTGGCGTACAGGCCCAGCGTCTTGCGCACTGTCACATTCAGGCTCTTGTAACCGCCGCCCGACGGTGTGCTGACCGGCGCCTTCAGGAACACCCTGGTCCGGCGCAGGCTGGACCAGGACTCGGCGGCAATCCCGGCGGAATTGCCTGCACGGTAGACCGCCTCCCCAATATCGATCACTTCAGCCGCAATGCGCGCACCGGCCGCTTCCAGTATGGACAACGTGGCGGCCATGATTTCCGGGCCAATGCCGTCTCCATAAGCGACGGTTATCGGGGTCTTTTCCAGCAGGGAAACTGGCTCGCCGCCGTCGTGGGCGGGTGCCAGCAAGTGAACGGGGTCATGCTTCATGGTGGTCTCTGTATGGTCGAAGAATGGTGCAACTGTAGGTAAACTGATACATAAATGAAAATACTTTGTTTTTATTCAAATCATTGATAACAGCCTATGGTTACCCTGCTCAAGCGCCTGCAACGCATCACGCACCAGCAATTGCGTGCCTTCGAGGCCACCGCGCGCCTGCACTCGGTGACGCTGGCGGCGCGTGAACTGCATGTAACCCAGCCGACGGTCAGCGTGCAACTGCGCGAAATGGCCAGCGCGGTCGGCGAACCACTGTTTGAAGCAACCGGGCGCCGGATTCGGGTGACGCAAACCGGTGAATTGCTGCAGCAGACCGCCGGCGACATCACGCGATGCTGGCAGCGCTTCGAATCACGCATGGCCGAAATGCAGGGGCTGGTGCGGGGCCGCCTGCGCATCGCGGCGGTGACCACTGCCGAGTATTTTGTCCCCGACCTGCTTGGCCCCTTCGCTGACGCCCATCCTGGCGTGGACATCGAGCTGGCCGTCGAAAACCGCGACCGTGTCGTGGCCCGGCTGCACCAGGGGCTGGACGATCTGACGGTGATGATGCTGCCGCCGCGCGACCTGCAGCTGGAGGCCATGCCATTCCTGGCCAACCCGCTGGTGGTGATTGCACGCGCCGGCCATCCACTCGCCGGCAAGCGCCTGAAGCTGGCGCGGCTTGCCAACGAACGCTGGTTGATGCGCGAGCAAGGCAGCGGTACGCGCCTGGCGGCGCAGGAGCACTTCGTGGCGAGCGGGTTTGCCCCGCTGGTGAGCATGAGCCTTGGCAGTAACGAAGCAGTCAAACACGCCGTGGCGGCAGGCCTGGGTATCGCCGTGGTGTCCCGGCTTGCGGTACAGGACGCGCTTGCCGGCGCCGACACGCCTGGAATGGCCAAGCTGGTGCAACTACAGGTTCAGGGGTTTCCGCTCAAGCGCAGCTGGTCGGTGGTGTGGCGCAAGGAGCAGGCGCTGTCTGCGGCGGCCAGGCGATTTGTCGACTATCTGCAGAAACCGCAGGGGCGATTGCTGACGCCGAGTGTCCCTGCGCCGATCCGAAGCTGAGCGGCGTCGCCGGAGCTCCCGGATGCGTCACACGCTAGAGTTCCGCTCGATTGCTGTCTTTGTCGTATTGCCTGGCGCACAACGGGCCTCCCGCGCACCTGCCAGGCTGACAGCATCCAGAACGACACTGTGATGAAGAGACACCTGCTGGGATCGAACTGGGAGGCCGACATGGCCAGCTATCCGGCCTTCATCAACATCTTCAATACCGTGACCCAACTGATTGCCGTCGTCACCATTGCGGGACTGGTATCGGGCTATCGCGGCGTCCTCGCCAAGGAACAACTGCTGGCGCGTATTGATCCGCTCACACACCGTTTGCTGTCCGGGTAACCGCCATGATGGCGCGCTCAGACAATCCTGACGCTTAGATCGGGCAGTCCATCGACAGCCGGCTGACCTGCTCGGCCACCGACCAGATCATCTGGGTCAGATCGGCGTTCTATATCAACTGGCCGTTC
>JANNDB010000871.1:0-5845 GCA_031387285.1 Betaproteobacteria bacterium
GCCGCGCCGGTATTTCCGCTCCGTGGCGATGAACTCCTTTCCATAACTCCAGTGCCGGTAGTTCACCGGCATGCCGACCGACGCATAGGCGTCCATCATCTGCTCGGAGCTGATGATCTCGAGCTGGTTGGGATAGGTGTCCAGCCCGAAGCGCGCCGCGGTGGCCCGAATTGCGTCGTGGTAGCGCTCGATCAGCTCGAACGTCCAGTCGCTCTGGTCCGGCAAGGGCTGCGCCGCGCGCGCAGGCGCTGGCAGGGGCGACTGCAATACGGCGCGCGGCCGGCGGTCCCCCGTCGCCGGAACGCGGTACAGGTTGTCACTCTTGCGGCGCTCCTGGTGGCTCACTGGCTCACCCCTTCCTTCTGGAAGAGATTGCGGAACACCGGATAGATCTGGTCCGCGGAAGTCGCCTTGCGGATCGCAAAGTTCGCATGGCCCTCCAGCAGGGCCTGGTATTCGGTCCACAGGTTCTGCTCCTCCTCGACCACCTGCACATAGGCAAAATACCGCGCCATCGGGAGGATTCTTGCAGCCAGCAGTTCGCGGCAGCGCCCGCTGTCGTTGGTGAAATTGTCGCCATCGCTGGCCTGGGCTCCGTAGATGTTCCACTCGCCCAGGGGGTAGCGCGCCTGCATGATCTGGGCCATCAGCTCGAGTGCGCTGCTGACCACCGTTCCACCACTTTCGGTTGCATGAAAGAAGGTCTGCTCATCGACCTCCTGCGCCTGGGTGTGGTGCCGGATGAAAACAATGTCTATCTTCTCGTAGTGGCGCGTCAGGAACAGGTAGAGCAGGATGAAGAAACGTTTGGCCAGGTCCTTGCGCGCCTCGTCCATCGAGCCTGACACATCCATCAGGCAGAACATCACCGCCTTGCTGGTGGGCACGGGCACACGCACGCGGCTTCGGAAACGCAAGTCGACCGGATCCAGGAACGGAATGCGCGCCAGGCGCTGTTCCAGTGCAAGGATCTCGGCCTTCAGCGCGTCGATACGCGCCGCCGGCAACGGCACCGTTTGCTCGGCTTCAACCAATGCATGGCGCAGCTCGTCCAGCGTGCGGCGCGCGGCCTTGCCCATTGCGATGCGTCGGCCCAGAGCGCCGCGCATCGAGCGCACAACGGCCAGGTTATTGGGCGTGCCGTCGTGGTTGTAGCCGGCGCGGTAGGACTTCCACTGCGGGCTCTCGCCAATGACGGTTCGCGTCAGACGCGGCAAGGCCAGGTCGTCGAAGAAGATCTGCAGGAACTCGTCCTTGCTCAGGGTAAAGACAAAATCGTCCTCGCCTTCGCCGGAGTCTGTTGCAGCGCCGCCGCCACCTCCGCCCCCGCCCTGCGGCCGGGCGATGCGGTCGCCCTGAAGGTACTCCTTGTTGCCCGGGTGCACGGTCTCGCGCACGCCGCCGCGTCCATGCTGGAACGATGGCTCACTGATGTCCTTGCGCGGTATCGTGACGTTTTCGGCGCCCTCCACGTCGCGGATCCCGCGCCCGCTGACGGACCGCCGCACGGCCTCCGTAATCTGCTCCTTGTAGCGGCGCAGAAAACGCTCACGATTACCGATCGACTTGTTCTTGCCCGCAAGCCGCCGATCGATGATGTGCAGTGTCATGGGCGGTTATGAGCTCTTGCGCACCCGCAAGTACCATTCGCACAACAGGCGCACCTGCTTGGCGGTATACCCCTTGTCGACCATGCGCGTCACGAAATCCTCGTGCTTCTTGGCTTCGTCGGCGCTCGCCTTGGCGTTGAAGCTGATGACCGGCAGCAGTTCTTCCGTGTTGGAGAACATCTTCTTCTCGATCACCAGGCGCAGCTTCTCGTAGCTGGTCCAGTTCGGGTTCCTGCCCTGGTTGCCGGCGCGGGCACGCAGCACGAAATTCACTATCTCGTTGCGGAAGTCCTTGGGGTTCGCAATGCCGGCCGGCTTCTCGATCTTCTCGAGTTCAGCGTTCAATGCCGAACGGTCGAAGACCTCTCCGGTGTCGGTGTCGCGGTATTCGTTGTCCTGAATCCAGTAGTCCGCGTAGGTCACATAGCGGTCGAAGATGTTTTGACCGTACTCGCTGTAACTCTCCAGGTAGGCGGTCTGTATCTCCTTGCCGATGAACTCGGCATAGCGTGGCGACAGATGCTCCTTGATGAAGCCCACATACTTGGTTTCAAGCTCCGCCGGGAACTGCTCGCGCCCGATCTGCTGCTCCAGCACGTACATCAGGTGCACCGGATTGGCCGCCACTTCGGCGCTGTCGAAGTTGAAGACCTTGGAGAGAATCTTGAACGCGAACCGGGTTGACACGCCCGACATGCCTTCGTCAACTCCGGCGTAATCGCGGTATTCCTGGTAATTCTTGGCGCGCGGATCCGTGTCCTTGAGGCTTTCGCCGTCGTACACCTGCATCTTGCTGTACAGGCTGGAGTTTTCCGGCTCTTTCAGACGGGTGAGCACCGAGAACTGGGCCATCATCTTGAGCGTGCCGGGTGCGCATTTGGCGTTGCCCAGCGCGGACTCGCGGATCAACTTCTCGTAGATGCGCGCCTCCTCGCTCACACGCAGGCAATACGGCACCTTGACGATATAGACGCGATCCAGGAAGGCCTCGTTGTTCTTGTTGTTGCGAAACGCCTTCCACTCGCTTTCGTTGCTGTGTGCCAGCACCACCCCGTCAAACGGAATGGCGCCAAAGCCTTCGGTACCCTTGTAGTTACCCTCCTGCGTGGCGGTGAGCAACGGGTGCAGCACCTTGATGGGCGCCTTGAACATCTCGACAAATTCGAGCAGGCCCTGGTTGGCGAGGCACAAGCCACCGGAGAAGCTGTACGCGTCGGGGTCATCCTGCGCGAAACTCTCCAGCTTGCGGATATCGACCTTGCCCACCAGCGAACTGATGTCCTGGTTGTTCTCGTCTCCCGGCTCCGTCTTGGCCACTCCAACCTGCTTCATGATGCTCGGGAAGCGTTTGACCACCCGGAAGCGCCGGATGTCGCCGCCAAACTCCTCGAGCCGCTTCACCGCCCAGGGTGAAAGCACACGCTGCAGGTAACGCGGCGCAATGCCGAAATTGGCCCGCAGGACCGGACCGTCCTCGGCGGCGTCGAACAAGCCCAATGGCGTTTCGTTCACCGGCGAACCCTTGATGGCATAAAAGGGGACCTGCTGCATCAACTGCTTGAGTCGCTCGGCGATGGAGCTCTTGCCACCCCCCACCGGGCCCAGCAGGTAGAGGATCTGCTTGCGTTCCTCCAGCCCCTGCGCGGCATGGCGGAAGTAGCTCACCACCTGTTCGATGGAATCCTCCATTCCGTAGAACTCGGCAAACGCGGGATAGCGCTTGATGACCTTGTTCGCGAACAGTCTGGACAGGCGCGGCTCGTTGCGGGTATCGAGCAGTTCCGGTTCGCCTATCGCCGTCAGCATGCGCTCGGCGGCGGTAGCGTAAGCCAGGGGATTGCCCTTGCATTCGGCAAGGTAATCGTCGATAGAAATCTCTTCTTCGCGGGTACGCGCGTAGCGTGCGACGAAGTTGCCAATGACATCCATGAAGCCTCCTGATTCAGTTGAACGGAGAAAGAGTCAAGGGAGAGATTACACGGTTTGTCTCCCTAGTGCCAAAACGTGTTGCATGTGTTTGCCGTTGACCGCCATTCATTTCACACTTCGCAGTTGGATTGCGTTAAATTCACAAAGTTGCACCCATGCCCGCCATCACACACCGGCCCATTCTTTTTTTTGCATGCGTAGTGCTGGCATGGCTGGGCCTGTCTGGTTCGGCCCGGGCACAGCTCGAACGTATCCAGCTCCCCCCGGGCTTTTCCATCGAGTTGTGGGCCAGCGTGGAGAACGCGCGCCAGATGGCGCTGGGCCGTGTGGACGCCAACGGTGGTACGTTGTTTGTCGGATCGATGCGCGCAGGCAAGGTGCACGCAGTGCCATTTGACGCCGCACTCAAGGCGCAGGCGCCGCAGGTGTTGGCCAGTGGGCTGCAGATGCCGGTCGGCGTTGCCTACCGCGACGGCAGCCTGTATGTGTCCGCGGTGAGTCGCATCCTTCGTTATGACGGGGTCGACCGGCGGCCCATGCCGTCGGCCGCGCCGGCCACTGTCACCGACCGCCTGCCGGCAGAGACCCACCACGGATGGAAGTTCATCGCTTTCGGGCCCGACGGCAGGTTGTATGTGCCGGTGGGAGCGCCGTGCAACGTCTGCGAACGCGACGAGTCACGCTACGCGAACATCCTGCGCATGCAGGCGGATGGCAGCGCCATGGAGACATATGCCCGGGGCGTGCGCAATACGGTTGGCTTTGACTGGCAGCCGCAGAGCCGCGAGTTATGGTTCACAGACAACGGGCGCGACATGCTGGGCGACGACATACCCGCCGACGAGCTGAACCATGCGCCGCGCGCCAACCTGCATTTCGGCTTTCCGTATTGCCACGGCGGCGACGTGCGCGACCCCGAGTTCGGCGCCAAACGCGCCTGCAGCGAGTTCCAGCCACCGGCCCAGAAGCTGGGCGCGCATGTGGCCTCACTTGGCATGCGCTTTTATACCGGCACCATGTTTCCCGCTGCCTATCGCAACCAGATATTCATCGCCGAGCACGGCTCGTGGAACCGCTCGAGCAAGGTGGGTTACCGCATTTCGCTGGTACGGCTGCAGGGCAACAAGGCGGTTTCCTACGAGCCGTTTGCCAGTGGCTGGCTGCAGGGCGAATCCGCCTGGGGCCGGCCGGTCGACGTGTTGGTCATGCCGGACGGGTCGATGCTGGTCTCCGATGACTACGGCGGCGCCATCTACCGCATCAGCTACAAGGGCTGATTGCACTCCAGCTCAGGCGCGCAACACCGCGCAGATGCGCTCAAGCAGCATTTCAGAAGACCCGTCCACAAATCCGGCGACGCGCGCGCCCTGCAGATGGCGGGCAAACGGGTAGTGCTCGCGCAGACCTTCGGCACCCATGGCCTGCGCCAGCACCGGAATCTGCCGCTCAGCCATGCGGCAGGCAAACAGCTTGGCCTGGGCGGCTTCCAGTTGCGGGCTGTCGCCCTGCTCTATCAGCTGCACCGCGCGCTCGACCATCAGGCAGGCTGCGCTGAGTTCGGTCGCCACTTCGGCCACGCGCCAGCGCCAGCCCTGGTGATCGGCCAGCGGCCGGCCAAAGCTGGTGCGCTGCTCGCCGTAGGTGCGCACCACGTCCAGGCAACCGGCGACCATGCCGCAACACATGGCCGCAATATAGGTACGGGCCTGGTTGATCGAAGACAGGGCTGCCCGAAAGGCGTGGCCGGGCTGGTGCAGCATCTCGTCGGCGCGGGCCATGTAGCCCTCCAACCGGAATCCGGCCGTTCCAATAGTGTGCTGACCTCCCAGTGCGTAGGCCGGCTCCCGGATGAAGCCGGTACGCCGGCCGTCGATCACAAAACCGGCGATGCCGCGACCACCCGAGCCGGGCTCGGTCTGCGCATACATCACCACGACGTCGGCCGCGACGGCGTTGGTGATCCACGCTTTGGCGCCATCGCAGCGCACGGCCTGCGTCGTGATGGCGGCAAAGTCCGACCCGGTGCCCGGCTCGGTGAGTGCGGTGCAGCCCAGCCGCCGTGCGGCAATCAGGTCCGGGACATAACGCGCCGCGAGTGCCGGCGACGCGAACCGCGCCAGCACGGCGGCCACGTTCTGGGTATTGATGAGCGACATGGCGAATCCGAAATCGGCCCCTGCCAGCGCCTCGGCCACGGCGGCCTTGCAAGCAAACCCCAGGCCCAGCCCTCCGTGCTCCAGCGGCACCTGCAAGCGTGTGAGTCCCAGCACCGCAGCCTGCGCCAGTGCCTCGAACCCGATGCGCTG
>JANNDB010000875.1:0-1691 GCA_031387285.1 Betaproteobacteria bacterium
GCCTGGCCAGGGGAGAAGCCTTCAAGGCCAAGGCGATCGCCGCCGCCGAGCTCGACATCCGCGCATTGGCGACGCAAGCCGCCAATGAACCCAGCGCGGCGCAGGCAGCCTGAACCTGGCTGCGCGGGGCCGGCCGACGCACCGCGGCGTCAGTTGGCCTTGGCGCCGGCCTGGAACCACTGCCCGATCAGGGCACGTTCGGCGTCCGTGATCTGGGTCGAGTTGTTCATCGGCATGACCTTGGTCACCACCACCTGCTGGTAAACCGCCTGGGCATGCTGCTTTACCAGGGGGCCCGAATCGAGCCGCACATTCTTCATCTGCACTGCCGGACCATGACACATGTAACAGCGTTGCTCCAGCACCTTCTGGACTTCTGCAAACGCCGGGCCGCCGGACTGGCCCGCTGGGGCTGACGCCGAGGCACCGCTCACGGCAACTGCGACTGGCTCCGCCGGCTTCATCCACACGATGGCACCGACGATGAGCACAACGCCCACCAGCGCATACGGCCAGGGATGGTTGTTGCGGCCCAGCTTGAAGCCGTGGCGCATCACGAAATACTGGCGGATCAGCGCGCCGGCCAGCATCATCACTATGAGCACGATCCAGTTGTAAGCGTGGGTGTAGGTGAAGCTGTAGTGGTTGCTCAGCATGGCAAACAGCACCGGCAGCGTGAAATAGGTGTTGTGCACGCTGCGCTGCTTGGCGCGCTCGCCATGGATCGGGTCCACCGGGCGGCCTTCGCGCAGGTCCTTGACGGTGGTGCGCTGCCCCGGAATGATCCAGAAGAAGACGTTGGCACTCATGGTGGTGGCGATCATGGCCCCCACCAGCAGGAACGCCGCTCGCCCGGCAAACCAGTGGCAGGCCAGCCAGGAGGCCAGGCACACCACCAGGAAAATCAGTGCGCCGACGATAGCGTCGCCATTCTTGCGCCGCCCGAACGCCTGGCAGATCAGGTCGTACACCATCCAGAACACCACCAGGAACGAGACTGCGACGCCGATCGCCGCACCGCTCGACCAGTTCATCAGCGATTTGTCGATCAGGTAGGTGCTCGCGCTCCACAGATAGGAAACCGTGAACAGGGCAAAGCCGCTGAGCCAGGTGCTGTAGCTCTCCCAATAGAACCAATGCAGATGGGCCGGCATCTTGGGCGGCGAGACCGCGAACTTGACCGGGTGATAAAAGCCCCCGCCATGCACGGCCCAGAGTTCGCCGCTGACACCTTGCTGTTTGAGGTCTTCGTCCTGCGGGGCAGTGAGCGAGCTGTCCAGAAACACGAAGTAGAAAGAAGAGCCGACCCAGGCTATGGCCGTCACCACATGGGCCCAACGCAGCAGCAGGTTGGCCCAGTCAAGAAAATAGCTTTCCATCGGGCGTATTCTCCGTGAGGTCGCCGGGGCACCGCCGCAGCCCACTGCGGCCTGAAACCTTAGCCATGCTCAGCGCCGCAGCGTCAACCGGCGCGGCGGGCCGCCGCCGTCCCACTGCCACAGTGCGCCGTCGGCGCCGAACGCAATCGTGGCGCTGTCGCCGGCGGCGACAGCAACGACCTACTTCCACCCATCCGCGAGCAATCGATTGCGAAGTACATTGCGGCAAAATGCCCGTGTTGTGGACAGCGGATCGATTTCACGGATGACAAAGCGAACGTTTCTCAGTCTTGCCCGCTTTGTGGAAAAATG
>JANNDB010000089.1:0-2001 GCA_031387285.1 Betaproteobacteria bacterium
GATCCAGGTCGCCGAAACGCTGGACAAACGCTCCGTGCTTGCAACCGAGATCGTCAAGGGGGTGATGCTGCCCCAGTTTGTCATCCTGCCGCTGGCCGTGCTGCTGGTATGGGTCGGGCTGGCGTACGCGATCAAGCCGCTCAACAGTCTGGAAGAGCGCATCCGGGCGCGCAAGCCGGATGACCTCAGCCCGCTGGACTACCAGTCCATCCCGCAAGAGGTGGCGCCCCTGGTGTCTGCCGTCAACGACCTGCTGACCCGCCTGACAGCCAGCATCAACAACCAGAAACGCTTCCTGGCGGATGCGGCGCACCAGTTGAAGACGCCGCTGGCCGGACTGCGCATGCAGGCCGATCTGGCCTTGCGCGACGGCGCCAGCGCCGATGACCTGAAGCTGTCGCTGCGCCAGATCGGCCGGGCCAGCATGCGCGCCACGCATACCGTGAACCAGTTGCTGGCCCTGGCCCGTACCGAGGACAGCCACGTCAACATGGTGCGTGAGAGCTGCAATCTGGCGGCGCTGACCATCGAAGTGGTGCAGGACTGCATGGGACGGGCCTTCGACAAGTCCATTGATCTGGGATACGAAGGGGCGCAACCGGGAGCGGCCGGCATCACGTTGTCGGGCAACCCGACCTTGCTCAAGGAACTGATCCGCAATCTGCTGGACAACGCCATTCACTACACGCCATCGAATCCGCAACACCCTGGCGTAGTGACCGCCCGGGTCCTGCCGGACGCCTCCGGCCAGAGCGTTCTGCTGCAGGTCGAGGACTCCGGCCTGGGCATCGCGCCAGCCGAGCGTGATCTGGTGTTCCAGCCTTTCTACCGTTGTCTGGGCAATGAAGCCGAAGGCTCCGGCCTGGGCTTGCCCATCGTGCTGGAGATCGCCTTGCACCACGACGCCAGCGTGACACTGGCCGATGCCAGGCCCGGGACGCCTTCACCCGGCTGCCTTTTCACCGTGCGCTTTGACACGGCGCTGCAAGTTTCATCGAAGCTTGGGTAAGTGCCGGGTAAGAGCCCGGCCGTATCTTCTGCCCATCCCCGGCTGTCCGCGTTTATCCAACCGGCGGGATTCCCCGCCCCAACGCAGACAGACAGTGCCGGAAACGCGCAGGAGACACGATGCAAGATGATCTGGTTCAAAAAATAGCGAGCCACCCGAAATACCGGGAACTCAAATCCAAGCGCAGCAGTTTCGGCTGGTGGCTCACGCTGGCCATGATGGTGGTCTATTACGGCTTCGTCCTGCTGGTGGCGTTCAACAAGGAATTCCTGGCACAGCGGCTCGGTGCCGGTGTGATGACGGTGGGTATTCCGATCGGCTTCGGCGTGATCGTATTCACCGTGATCATCACCGCCATCTATGTGCGCCGCGCCAACACCGAATTCGATGAACTCTCGAATGCCATCTCCAAGGCGGTACTCAAATGAAACAACTCTCCGACACCTCGCGCCGCGTACTGACGCTGGCCGCCCTGTTTGGCGTTTCGGCCGCCGTCTATGCGGCGGGCGCCGACCTGGGCCAGGCGCAAAAGCAGCCCACCAACTGGACAGCGATCGGCATGTTCGGCACGTTTGTGGTGCTCACGCTCTTCATCACCAAATGGGCTGCCGCCAAGACCAAGTCGGCGGCTGATTTCTATACCGCCGGGGGCGGCATCACCGGCTTCCAGAACGGGCTGGCCATCGCCGGCGACTACATGTCGGCGGCCTCCTTCCTCGGCATTTCGGCTGCCGTGATGGCCAGCGGCTTCGACGGCCTGATCTACTCCATCGGCTTCCTGGTGGGCTGGCCGGTGATTACCTTCCTGATGGCGGAGCGCCTGCGCAACCTGGGCAAGTTCACTTTCGCCGACGTGGCGGCATTCCGCTTCAAGCAGGCGCCGGTACGCATCTTCGCGGCGTCTGGCACGCTGGTCGTGGTGGCGTTCTACCTGATCGCGCAGATGGTGGGCGCCGGACAGCTGATCAAGCTGCTGTTTGGCCTGGAATACT
>JANNDB010000947.1:0-4148 GCA_031387285.1 Betaproteobacteria bacterium
TCTTGAATGGCGCGCTCAGATCCTCGTTGCGGATGGCGTCATCCAGCAGGGTGCGGTCAGCGCCCATCCTGTCGATGTCGGACTGCAGGAAGTAGAGCTTCTCGGGGTCGAGCGCCTTCAAGTACTGGTCGAACATCTTGCTCGACAGCGCGTCGTCGAGCGGGATGGCCTTGTAGTGGAAACGCGATAGCAACACCGATGCCAAATGCGCCGCCTTGGCCTCCTGAACAGCAGGCTTGAGCGCAGGCAGCTGTACAGCCGCCGTGTCCGCCGCGGCACCTTGCATGGCAGCCGAAAAGGCGAGAACGATCCATAAAAGCATTTGCTTCATTCCGACTCCCATTTGTTTGCCGGGCAAAAACCGGCTTGTGTAACTGCTTGAAGTGAGGGTGACTCCAGGAAAGGCAATGGATCGAAAGGGATAACAGTTTCGCTGCGCGGGTGAACGCATTTTCCTCCAGGGTCGTGGGCGCCCGGATCTGGCTAAGGAATCTCATGCACCCCGTAGCCAACGCATCATCTCGCCTTTACCGGCATTGACGACGTCGCATGAAAGCGCGTCGTCGCCAACCCATGCCTTCACGCGGCGTGCGCTAACGGGTCACGCCCCGCAATGCCGGACCGGACGCCGCCGAAAAGTTCATCGCCGTCTCTCCGCGGAAAGCCGCACCCACCACCTGGTGAATGAATTCCAGCTTGGCGACCACTGGCGCGCGAACCACAAACGGGTAGCTGTCGTGCTGGCCCAGGCTGCGGTTCATCGCGTTGGTGAACTGGGATATCGGCAGCCACTGTTCGATCAGCGATGCTTCCATGGAGGGCACGTCCGGGCTGAGCGCCGCCGCCAGCAGCGGTGGCCCGTTCGGCGTCGCGTGATCCAGATGCAGACCCCACGCTGCGGCCGTCTCCAGGCCGTCGATCATGTGCAGGTAGTGGGCCCAGCACTCGCTCCAATCCTCCCACGGATGGGAGCTCGCATACGCACTGATGAAATTCAGGTGCCAGTCCACCACCGGCGTGGCGTAGTGGCGCTTCAGGGCCTCGTCGTAGTCCGCCCGTTCGTCGCCGAAGACCTTGCGGAACCCTTCGATCCACCGGGTGTCCCTGACCAGCCTGTCCCAATAATAGTGACCGGACTCATGCCGGAAGTGCCCGACCAGCGAGCGGCAGGGTTCGTTCATGCCGGCGCGCAGCTTTTCGCGCAGGGCGTCATCGGCTTCCGCAATGTTGAGTGTGATCACGCCCTCGTTATGCCCGGTGAATACCCTTCGTTGTGGACTCACCTCTTCAAGGAACTGGAAGGACATGCCGTGTGCGTGGTCTGCCTCCATGCTGGGGGCTGGCAGGTTCAGGTTCATCAAGGTGTAGAACAGGCGGCGCTTGGCCTGTTCCAGCAATGCCCAGTAGGTCCGGTTCTCCGGCTTTCCCAGGACGGGAATGATGGCCGTGGTCCGGCACGACATGCACAAGTCAGCGGCATCCGACGCATCGAGCATCCAGTTGCATACGCCCTCCAGCGCGTAGTTGCCACACTGGCGCTGGGCCTCACCTTGTGGCCCCAGCCGGTTCCAGGCGTCATCGGCCGAGAAGGCCACCATCTGCCGCTCCTGGGGCACGAAGCCGAGATTCGAACCGCAGTTCTCGCAGCGCGTGTTCTCGAAGAAGACACGCTGATGGCAGAAGCTGCAGTGAAAGAGTTTCATGGTGAAAAACAAAAACGCGGCCCCAGTGACCGCGTCCGGGCTACCCCGCCCTGTGGTGACTTCAGGGTTAGCGGGCCACGGTCTTGATCGCATCCTTCACATCGCCGAGCTTTCTCTGGGCCTTGCCTTCTGCCTGCTTGGCCATGCCTTTGGCCTGCTGCGTCGGATTCCCGACGAGTTCGCCAGCTTTCGTCTGCACTTTTCCGGCGGCGTCCTTGATGGCGCCCGTGACCTGGTCTTTGTTCATTGGAGATCCTCTGTGATGGTTGGAGACATATGCCGTATGGCTCGCCCATGCTAAGGATCGGTACCGGTTCAGGCCAGCGGCCATTGGCGGGTTCGCGGGTAAGCGGATTCCTACACGGCAGGACCAAGGCCAGTTGCTTTCTAGCGGCCGTCGTCACGCAGTCAGGCGGCAGCCGACTGTCCACGCACCCGGTCGATCAAGGCCAGTGAGTCCACCGGCAAGGCGTCCCCACGCCAGGCCACATGCTGATCCGGCCGCGACAGCACCAGCTTGTGGCGATAGAGGCCGCCAGCACCTGCCTGTCCACCAATATCCAGTACCCGCAATGGGACTTTGCGCGCACGCGCGGCATCCTCCAGTGCCACGGTGTCCAGCGCCGGGTCGGATCGAAGCAGCGTAAATCCATCCCCCAGCGCGTCATACAGCGAACGCCCATCGCCCAGCCAGAAATGCGGCGTACGGCAACCCGGAACGGTGGACGGCGTGAAGTCGGCCATGCTGTATTCGGGCGCTGCCTCTGCGTCATAACGGATGAGCGGCGACTGGTCGTAGAAATACCCGAAGTTCAGGCCGCCGCAACAGTACTGGTTCACGTTCAGGTCATACAGCGCCTGTCCCGCAGCACGCCGCACTTCGTCGCCTTCCGGGCCGTCCGCCTCGATCTGCGCGGGCACCTGTTCCCGTTGCTTCTGCAGGGCCAACGCGTGGTTCATGGCAAAGCGCGACACCTGCTCGGTGATGGGTTGGCGCTCCGCCTCGTACGCGTCGAGCACGGCTTCGCCGCCCCACCCCTGCACCCGCGCAGCGAGTTGCCAGGACAGATTCATCGCGTCGGCGATACCGGCATTCATGCCGTAACCGGCCATCGGTATCCACAGATGCGCCGCATCGCCGCAGATGAAAACGCGCCGGTCCCGGAAGCGGTCCGCCACCAGACGGCGCCCGACCCAGTCTTCCTTGGTGATCACCTCGTACTCGAAATCGGCGCCCACACCCAGGATGGTGCGTATCGCCCAGTCGCGGTCCACCGCGTCGAAATCGGTCTCGTCGGCCAGCAGGTAGTTGTGCAACAGCCAGGTGCTGCGTCCGTCGATGGCGTAGACATTGCCGCAGCGGCGCGGATTGAGCGCAAAGGTGGCCCAGGCCGGCTTGTGTTGCAGCAACCCGAGCAAGGCCGGCGCGCGAAAGTAGGTGGACTGCACCCGCCCCACCACCGCCACGCCCTGCAGCTTCGCGCCTATCGCGCCGCGCACCATCGAGCGCGCGCCATCACAGCCTACAACGTAGTCACAACGGATTTCGAGCGGCGCGCCGCTGTCCAGGTTCACGCCCTGCACCGTCACACCGGTGTCATCCTGATCGAACGCGTCGATGCGGGTGCGGTTCAGGATGGTGAGGCCCGTCGTCGCCTGCGCATGCCTGAACAACACTGGCTCCAGGTAGATCTGGTTGATGCGGTGCGGCGGCTCCGCCGTGGGCCACCAGGTATCGGGGCCGCCGGTGGCGCTGTAGCGGTCCTGGCGCGCGGGGATGGGAATGCGCGAGAGCTCTATTCCGGTCACGGTGGTGCGGTAGGCCACGTCGTTCGGGTAGTCGGGCGGCAGGCCGGCGTCGCGCACTGCCTGGGCCACGCCGATACGGCGGAATATTTCCATGGTGCGCGCCGCCACATGGTTGCACTTGACGTTGGGCGGTTCACCCTCGTGGCGGATCTCTGCCATCAACACTGCCACGCCACGCCGCGCCAGGTCCATCGCCAGCGTGAGGCCCACGGGGCCGGCACCCACAATCAGCACGGATGCCTGCAGCTGTTTCGTCACTCCGCTGTGTCTCCGCAATGGCACCGGTGCGGCCCTGCGCAGCAGGGTACTGCGGGTAGACCCGTAGGGCTGGCACCGGGATTTACTTTATATTGAATGTATTCACTAATTTGGTGCACTCTACACGATATCGCCCTTTGATCGGGGTGCGCACTTCAGACAAGGAAGAGCCCATGCAAAGACGCCATTTCGCCGCGCTGGCCACGGTCACACTGATTGCACCCGCGCTGCGCGCGCAGGAGCGCACCATGAAGATTCTGGTGGGTTTCCCGCCGGGTGGCTCGGTCGACGTGATTGCGCGCTTGCTCGCCGACAGGCTGCGCGTTTCGCTTGGTCAGAATGTGATCGTCGACAACAAGCCGGGCGCCGCCGGCCGGG
>JANNDB010000988.1:0-5908 GCA_031387285.1 Betaproteobacteria bacterium
GCGCCTTTGTCGGGCCGGGTGACCAGAATCACGGTGGTCCGGGTCGGGTCGCTCAAGGCGGCCAACGCGGCCTTGAAACGTTCCTCCTGCATCTTGAGCCCTGAATGCGGCCCCAGGCAGGAGGCGCCCCGGTCATTGCCCGCCAGGAAGCCGCTCCAGGCCTTGGGCAGGCTGAGCAGGCGCAAGGTATGCCCGGTCGGCGCCGTGTCGAACACGATGTGGTCGAATTGCCCGTTGTCGTCCGAGAGCAGCGACGCAAACTCGTCGAAAGACGCGATCTCGGTGGTGCAGGCCCCCGACAGTTGCTCGCGCACGGTGGAAAGTTCTGCCTCACTGGCGCCGCTTCCCATCTGCGCAACCACACGCTGTCGGTAGGATTCGGCTGCCGTGTCCGGGTCGATATTGAGGACCGACAGGCCGGGAGCACCCGGTACGGGCGTGGGAGTGTTGCGAAGTTCGATTCCCAGCATTTCGTCCAGGTTGGACGCCGCGTCGGTGCTGACCAGGAGCACCTTCTTGCCGGCGTCTGCCAGTGACAGGGCGGTGGCGGTCGAGAGCGAGGTTTTTCCGACGCCGCCCTTGCCGGTGAAGAACAGATGGCGGGTCGGATGGTGCAGGAACCCGAGGGGCTTGGGCACACGCCACCCCTGCACTTCCTGATGAGAGGGAAGCCCTCCGCTGTGCATGATCGTGCCATCGATCACTACGGCGGGGGTGGACCGGACGCCATAGCGTTTGATCTCCTCGGGGTTCTCGACTTTGATGATCTCGACATCGACCGCGGTGTCCCGGGCAACGCGCTCGATGATTCCAATGGTGCTACGGCATTTGCTGCACCCCGATCCAAGGACTTTGATTTGCATCTCGACTACCTCAAGTTTTAGAGCGGCATGGCGCCGGGAGCGCACGAGGAGGACGTGCTTCCAATAAGGGCACCATGGAATTCCAAGCCCAATACACAATGATCGTCCGATACGCAGGCGCGCTCGTGACATGGATCAAGTCATGGTTCTTTAGGCCACGAAAGAAGCCTCTTGTCATGACGCCACCGGCAGATGAGTTGCCAGAACTTCGCCGTCGCGCACTGCCATCAATTCACCGTCAGCCAGTGGCCGCCAAGGCTCGTCGGTGAGCGGGACGCTTGCGATGAAGAGGGCAACCCGCTCACCATGCGATATCGCCACACCTGCCTGGAGGTCGGGCGCGGGATCGACCGGAGCGCAGTGCCGTTGCAGCGTCCACAAGCCGGGAGGCTCGGCACGCCTGCTGAGGCTCTGCATGCGGCGATGGCCGTGCACAAACAGAGCGTCGCCATCAGCGTAGAGAAAGTTGGCCGGTCCAAGTTGCCGAAGATCGGCCGCGAACTCCGTCAAAAGCGACATGCGTTCGTCAAGGGGTGGTGGGCCAACACCCGCCCACAACCCACCCAAACGCGCCAGCAGCACACAGAAAGCGCGTTCCGAGTCGGTCTGCCCAACCTGGCGGTACGACCCCATCGCAAGCGATGCACTTGCTTCGATATCGGGAAGGTCACCGTTGTGGGCAAACACATGGGTGCGGCCACCGAGTTCTCGTGCGAAGGGTTGCGTGTTGGAGAACTTCACCGTACCGCGTGTGGCGTGGCGGATGTGTGAAATAGCCAGGTTCGTGCTCGGCCCCTGTGTTTCAAGATATCGGACGAGCGCGCTGTTGCCGGCCGCCATCGGCTCGCGAAACAGCGCCACATCCTCACCCTGGTAAAAGGCAACACCCCAGCCGTCAGCCGCTTTACCGCCTTCGCCACCATGGGAAGCCAGGGTATGCAGTGAAAAAGTGAGCCGGGCCGGTTGCGAGGTCGACAGGGCGAGTAGTTCACACATGTAGAGTCTCTTGTCGATGCGGCCCTTGGGAAACTACGGCTCCGTTCCAGGAACCAGATACGTCGGCTCCTGGCTATCGTTGATCAGCAGAACCAGATTGCGTCGCAGATCCGGTACGATAAAGGTCGAGAAGCGATGCGTCCTGCCTTTGGGCTCCACGCCGAGGAAACGCGTGTAGAACACGGTACTCTCGTCCAGATCGGCAACCCTGATGCTGATGTGAAATTCCGAAGGGGATTCAATCATGGGCAATGCTCTCGCGTAGTTTGTAAACAGTCAGCCGCCGGCAACTGCAGCAGCCGGTTGAGTTACCGGAGAATTTCCACCCTGCATATCCTCGAATCGCAACAGCCGCAGTGCATTGAGGACCACCAGCACGGTGGCGCCTTCGTGTATCAGCACCGCGATGCCCATGCTGGCCAAACCAAACAGCGTCGCCGGGATCAGCAGCGCAACCACACCGAACGCGGCCCACAGGTTTTGCCGGATGATGCTGTGCGATGCACGGCTCAAGGCAATCGCAAACGGGAGCCGCGAGAGATCGTCGGCCATCAATGCCACGTCGGCGGTTTCGAGCGCCACATCGGTTCCCGCGCCCCCCATGGCGATGCCGATGGTTGCGCGCGCCATGGCCGGTGCATCGTTGACGCCGTCACCCACCATGGCCACCTGTCCGTGCTGCGCCATCAATTCGTCGATGGCCGTGAGTTTTTCTTCCGGCAGCAGGCCGGCGCGCACGTCACTGATGCCCACCGAGGCCGCAACCGCCTTGGCGACTTTCGGGTTGTCGCCGGTCAACATGATGGTCTGGTGGACACCCAAGGATGCCAGCCTGGCAAACACCGCACGCATGCCGGGACGCGGGGTGTCGGCCAGCGCGAGCAAACCGATGAACACGCCATCCGCACGTACCAGCATGGTGGTCTTGCCAAGGAATTCCAGGTCGGTCACCTGCTGGCGAACCGCATCTGGAACGTCTTCTCCCTCAAACAGCCGCAGGTTGCCGATGCCGACATTTCGGCCCGACACCAGCGCACGTACACCCTTTCCGGTGACGGCCTGGACTTCGGTAGCCACAGGCCAGTCCAGCTTGCGCGCCTGGGCCGCCTTCACTACCGCCTGTGCCAGCGGATGCCCGCTGCGGCTCTCCACGCTTGCGGCAGTGACCAGCAGGGTCGCCTCATTACCCTGCAGTGTGATGACATCCGTGACGACCGGCTTTCCTGTGGTGATGGTGCCGGTCTTGTCGAAGGCGATGGCAGACAGCGCGCGCAGGTTCTCCAGATGCACCCCTCCCTTGATCAGCACGCCGCCGCGCGCGGCACGGGCCACACCGGCCAACACCGCAGAAGGCGTGGCGATGGCGAGAGCGCAGGGCGAAGCCGCCACAAGGACGGCCATGGCGCGGTAGAACGATTCGGCAAACGGCATTCCCATCAGCAACGGCACCACGATCAGGGCCACGACGCCAACCAGCACCAGTGGTACGAAAACCTTCTCGAACCGGGTCACAAATCGCTGCGTGGGCGACTTCTCGGTCTGTGCCTCCGCCACCAGTTGCACCATGCGGGCCAGCGAACTGTCCCTGGCCAGCTTGGACACTTCCACTGTAAGCAGACCCTCGCCGTTCACCGTGCCCGCAAAGACAAGCGATCCGATCACCTTGTCTACCGGCATCGATTCACCAGTAATGGCGGCTTGGTCCACTGCGGAGGCGCCGTCCAGTACATTGCCGTCCGCCGGAATGCGCTGGCCGGGCCGCACCAGCACCTTGTCGCCGCGCAGCAGCGCTTCGACCGCCACCTCCAGCTCGACGCCATCCCTGACAACAAGCGCAGTCTTCGGCGCCAGGTCCGCCAAGGCCTCGATGGCGTGGCGGGCCCGGTCCATCGCCAGGTGCTCCAACGCGTGGCCCAGACTGAACAGCACCAGCAGCAGCGCACCTTCGGCCCACTGGCCCAGCGCCGCAGCGCCGGCTGCGGCAACGACCATCAACACGTCGATGTCCAACTCGCGTTCACGGATGCTTTGCCAGGCATCCCGCATCGCGTAGTACCCGCCGATGGCAATGGACGCGCCGAGCAGTGCTATGGACAGAAAGTGGGTGTCGTGCCCAAACCCCGTGAGCCAGCCTGCAAGCAACAGTACGCCGGCGACCGCGCTGACGAGCAGCTCGCGGTACTCGACAAACCAGCGGGCCTCGTGATGCGCCTCGACCACGCTGTAGCCCATGGCCTCCAGACGCGAAACGATGGCCTTTCGCGAGACTGTGTCGGAGTCGTACTCCAGCCGCATGCGTTCGGCCGCATAGCTCACTGAGGCTTCCTGCACGCCGTCCAGGCGCTTCAGGGCATGTTCAATCACGGTGGCGCAGGTTGAGCAGTCCATGCCACCGATACGCACGAACTCATGTTTGTATCGTTCGCTGAGGCTGGCGCCCGCAACCTGCGCCATGTTTCGGACGGTCTGAAGGCTGAATCTCGCCGGGTCGAAGTGCAGGCACAACACCGGCTTACCGTCCTGCAGGACGACGTGCACTTTCTCCAAACCCTGCGCCTGCAACAAGGTTGTCAGCCGCTCCACACAGGAATCCCGTTCGTCCGGAACATCCGGAAGTACCAAGGCAAGTTGCAGAGGGAGCTTCTCGGTCATGGAGAGGAAGCCAGCCGGCCCAGCTCACCCCCGAGATCGGTGCCCCGTTCCCGCGAAATAACGTCGAATTGCATTTTTGGCCTCGCCGGATGGGTCATTGCCGTCCCACTGTGCATTGCCCAAGCGCCTCCGTCTGGGCGTTACCCCGCGCATTGGCGGCCTGAACGCGCGCTCCCGCTACCTGATGAACATCGTGGGGAGTGGGAGCGTCAATACTGAATTTCAATCATTTTGCTTTTAGGAAATTCCACCGTCAAATGCTTTTCTGGTTCACGCGGCGAGACAACTCTTCGGCACTTTCCTTACGTTCGCTGTAGCGGTCCACAAGGTACGGCGCTGAATCCCGCGTGAGCAGCGTGAACTTCATGAGTTCCTCCATCACGTCGACCACCCGGTCGTAATAGGCGGACGGCTTCATGCGGCCGGCCTCGTCGAACTCCAGAAAGGCTTTGGCAACGCTGCTCTGGTTTGGAATGGTCAGCATGCGCATCCACCGACCCAGGACGCGCAACTGGTTGACCGCATTAAAGGACTGGGAACCTCCACTGACTTCCATGACTGCCAGGGTCTTGCCCTGGGTCGGACGCACGGCGCCGATGGACAGCGGTATCCAGTCAATCTGGCTTTTCATGATGCCGGTCATGGCGCCGTGACGTTCGGGAGAGCACCAGACCATACCTTCAGACCAGCTTGCAAGGTCACGAAGCTCCTGAACTTTGGGGTGCGACTCTGGCACGGCGTCGGGTTGAGGTAGGCCATGGGGGTCGAAGACCCGGACCTCGGCGCCCATCGATTCAAGCAGTCGGACAGCTTCCAAAGTCAACAGACGGCTGTACGAGCGCTCGCGCACGGAGCCGTACAGCATCAGTATTCTGGGAGGATGCGTCGAGTGCGCGCATGGCGTCAACCCTTCGCGGCCGGGGATGCGATATGCACGCGCATCGACGTTTGGTGAAGGAAGTTGCGGCTCAGACACGCCGGCCATGCGCGTCGACGACGGCCTCTCCGTCTTCTTTCACGAACGCGCCGCGTTGGGTGTCGGGCAATATGTCCAACACCGCTTCTGACGGCCTACATAACCTGGTACCCAAGGAAGCCGCCGGGTTGTGATACATCGTGATGTCAGTCGTGGGTCGTGGGAGTGGCCGTACTGTGACGGGTTTCGGAACCGGCCGATTCGGCGTTCTCCGACCAGCGAAAAAGCACGAACGCGAGAAAGGCCCCGATTACCTGGCTAACGATGAAGCCCGGCGCATCGATGGGCCGTATTCCCGAAAAGGTATCGGTCAGGGAGCGGGCGATGGTTACCGCAGGATTCGCAAACGAGGTGGACGCCGTGAACCAATAGGCGGCGGTGATGTACGAACCCACGGCAACTGGGACGAAATCCGGCCGTG
>JANNDB010000992.1:0-2323 GCA_031387285.1 Betaproteobacteria bacterium
CCGTAGTCCGCATAACGCAGCGCCATGTTGGTGTTCTGCTCGGCCAGCAGGAAGGTGACTTTCTCCTTCTGGTTCAGGTCGCGCACGATCTCGAACACTTCTTCGACGATCTGCGGGGCGAGGCCCATGGAGGGTTCATCAAGCAGCATCACACTGGGGTTGGTCATGAGCGCGCGGCCGATGGCGCACATCTGCTGCTCACCACCCGAGGTGTAGGCGGCCTGCGACGTACGGCGCGTCTTGAGCCGCGGGAAATACGCGTAGACCTTTTCCAGGTTGCGTGCGATCTCGCCCTTGTCCTTGCGCGTGTAGCCGCCGGTAAGCAGGTTTTCCTCGATGGTGAGGTGGGCGAAACAGTGCCGGCCCTCCATCACCTGCACCACGCCACGGCCCACCAGATCGGCCGGTGTCAGGTTTTCAATGCGTTCCCCGCGCAGTTCGATCGACCCCTTGGTGACCGCGCCACGCTCGGCCTTGAGCAGGTTGGATATGGCGCGCAGGGTCGTCGTCTTGCCGGCCCCATTGCCACCGAGCACTGCGGCAATCGCGCCTTCTGGCACATTGAGCGAAACGCCCTTGAGCACAAGGATCACGTGGTTATAGATGACCTCGATGCCATTGACGTTGAGAACAGTTTTTTTTGCGTCCATTCAGGTGTCTGCCTTGACCAATTGAAAGGCCCGCGGCGCGGCCCTTTCAATTGGCGGCTGCAGCTGCAGCCGCCACCCCTCCACCGGAGGGGTCGGGAGGGTTGATCAGGACTGGCACTCCGCCGGCGTGCGCGGGGTCAGCTTCTTTTCGGCTGCGTACTTGGCAGCAGTGGCTTTCACCAGTGGCTTGATCACCTGTTCATCGGCCTGCAGCCAGTCGGAGGTGAACTTCCACTGTGTGCCATCCCAGGTATGGATCCGCGCCCAGGCCGCGCCCATGTGGTCCACGCAGGAAGTGCTGATCGGGCGCATCACGCCCTTGAACCCGAGCGCATCGAGTTTGGCCTGCGTGAGGTTCAGGTTCTCCAGGCCCCAGCGCACCTGCTCACCATCCATGACCTTGCCCTTGCCATAACGCTCCTGGGCAGCGCGAATGCCCTCGAGACCGAGCATGGCGCTCATGGCACCGCGCATGTAGAGCACCTGACCGACTTCTTCCTTCGGCCCGGTTCCCTGGCCCTTGCCGTGTACCAGCGTCATCACGTCCTTGACCAGTTGCGAGTTGGGCTCGGCACCGTGCTGCATGGTCACCGCGTTGTAGCCCTTGGCGCCGTCGGCTACGTCCTTCACGTCCGGCTCGGCACCCGCCCACCAGACGCCGTACATCTTGTCGCGCGGATACCCGGTTGCCTGCGCTTCCTTGATGGCGGTCGAGTTCATCACGCCCCAGCCCCACAGCGCCACGTAATCCGGCCGGTTCTGGCGCACCTGCAGCCAGGTCGACTTCTGCTCGACGCCGGGCGCCGTCACTGGCAGCAGCTGCAGCGTGAAACCGTGCATCGCGGCACGTTCCTGCATCAGCGGGATCGGCTCCTTGCCAAACGGGCTGTCGTGGTACACCAGCGCGATCTTCTTTCCCTTGAGCTTGTCCATGCCGCCGCCTTCCTTCTTGGCAATGGACTGCAGGATCGCGTCCGCCGCGACCCAGTAGGTGCCGGCAAGCGGGAAGTTCCACTTGAAGATGGTGCCGTCGGCGCTCTCGCTGCGCCCATAGCCCACCGTCACCACGGAAATCTTGTCGGCAGGCGCCTTCTCGGTAATGGCGAATGTCGCGCCGGTGGACAGCGGCTGGACCAGGGTTGCGCCCTTGCCCTTGAGTCGCTCGTAACACTCCACGCTCTTGGCCGTGTCGTAGGCGGTCTCGCACTCCTCATAGGACAGCTTGACGCCATTGATACCGCCGCGTGCATTGACGAGTTTCAGGTAGTCAACATAGCCGTTGGCCCATGGCACGCCGTTCGGCGCGTACGGCCCGGTTCGGTACGACAGTACCGGGATGAACTGTTCCTTGGCTTGTGCAAAGGCGCTGGTCGTCACGAAGGACGATGCGCCAGCAGCGACGATCGCTGCTGCCAGAACCACATTACGAAATTTCATGCGTGTCTCCTAAAGTTAGAGGGAAGCGGGAAGAAACCGGAATTTGCAGCAAAACTGAACAACTGGATGAACCGTGGGGTCATAGTGCGCCTAGTGCGGAAACGGCCATAGCCGCAGCTTCTGCTTGCCGATGCTCCACAAGCGCGCCAGCCCGTGGGGCTCAACAATCAGGAACCAGACGATCAGGCCACCAAACACCATCAGTTCAGCGTGCGAGATGCCCGCTGTCGAGATGT
>JANNDB010001004.1:0-2080 GCA_031387285.1 Betaproteobacteria bacterium
CATATCCTGGCCAACAACGGCACCCAGTTCACGGGCGGCTCGAACCTGTTGGTGCCGGGCCACCAGCAGGTCAACTTCTGCGCCATTGCGCTGGCTGCCGGCTACCGCCATGCAAAGCGCATTGACTCCCTGGTCGAGTGGACCGCGCAGTTGCCCGCTCTGATGGCAGCCCAGGGCCCCGGTTTCGTCGAGCTGGTGATCACGCCCGCACCGCCGCGTTTCGGCCCGGCCGCTGCGCAGTCGGAGGTGCCCGACCTGCAGTTCAGCCGCATGGGCGAGGAGGCGGTGGCACTGTCGGCTTGGCTGGCGGCGTCGACAACGTGAGCACCATGACCAACGATACGGCAATCGCATCCGCATGAGTGGCGTGGGCGCCGCTTTCGACTACATCGTGGTGGGCGCCGGCTCGTCGGGGGCGGCGCTTGCCCGCCGGCTGGCCGACCAGCCCGGCATGCGCGTGCTGTTGCTCGAGGCAGGTGCGCCGCGGCACAAGGACTTCTGGGTCGAGGTGCCGCTGGGCGTGGGCAAACTGCTGATGGATCCGCGGTATGTCTGGCCGTTTCGCACCGAGAAGCAGCCCCACCTGGGCGGGCAGCAAATCTACTGGCCGCGCGGGCGCATGCCGGGCGGCTCGAGTTCGATCAACGGCAACCTGTGGGTGCGCGGTGATCCGGTCGAATACGACCGCTGGGCCGCCATGGGCAATACGGGCTGGGGCTGGGACGATCTGCTGCCCTATTTCAAGCGCCTCGAATCCACGACGTTTGGAGACGAAGCGACACGCGGGCGGGACGGACCGGTCAAGGTCACACCCCTGTCCGCGCGCCCGTCCGAACTGGGCGACGCGTTCCTCCATGCCTGCAACATGGCGGGCATCGCGTCCACGCCCGACTACAACGGCGGGCAATACGAAGGCGTGGCCTACCTGCAGGTGTCGATCCGCGACGGGCGTCGCTGCAGCACCGCCAAAGCCTACCTCGGCGCGGGCATGCCATCCAGCCTGGTCATGGTTTCGGAAGCGACGGCCACCCGGGTCCAGTTCGACGGCCGTCGTGCGGTCGGCATTGAATACCGCCACAACGGCCAGACCATGGCAGCGCGTGCGCATGCCGAAGTGATCCTGTCCGCGGGCTCCATCCAGTCGCCCCAGTTGCTGGAGTTGTCGGGAGTCGGGCAGAGCGCACTGCTCCAGCGGCTGGGTGTGCCGGTGGTGCAGGCGCTGGAGGGCGTAGGCGAAAACCTGATCGACCACCTGCAGTCGCGCATCACCTACGAATGCGCGCGGCCGATCACGCTCAATGAGATCCTGGTGAGCCCGGTCCGGCAGGCCCTGATGGGCGCGCAGTACCTGCTGACGCGCCGGGGATTCATGGCCGCGCCCCTGGCCACCGTGCATGCGCTGGCGCGCACCGGACCCGAGGACCCGCAACCCGACATCAAGATCCAGGTCACCCACCGGACCGGGGCCGATCGTTACGCCAGCAACCCCGCGGCCGGCGCGGACAAGTTCCCGGGCTTCGGTATCGGCATGTTCCAGCTGCGCCCCGAGTCGCGCGGAAGCGTGCACGTGCGCAGCACCGACGTGGCCGATGCACCGCTGATCGATCCCAACTACCTGGCGACCGATGCCGACTGTCGTGCGATGCTGCGCGGCGCCCGCCTGGTGCGCCGCGTTGCTGCCATGGCGCCGATGCAGGCCCTGATCGTGCGCGAGACGCGGCCCGGGCCAGGCACCGAATCCGATGACGCCCTGCTTGACTACCTGAAGACCTCGGGCCAGACCTCCTGGCATCCGGTCGGCACCTGCCGCATGGGCAAAGACGCGCTGGCAGTGGTCGACGCGCGCCTGCGGGTCCATGGCGTCGAGCGCTTGCGCGTGGTCGACTCGTCGGTGATGCCGACCATGCCCAGCTCCAACACCAATGCGCCATCGATCGCTATCGGGGAGAAGGCTGCGGACATGATCCTGGCGGATCGCGGCTGATGCGGCTGGCGCCGGGTACGGCTAAACCGGGGGGGCCTTCACCCCGCTTGCCGGCGCGATCGCAGTGGTAGTTCTGCTCGTGCTGTCGCCGCACTG
>JANNDB010001021.1:0-3757 GCA_031387285.1 Betaproteobacteria bacterium
TATTACGACCAGACCTGGGCGGACTACCGCATCATCTGGCTGAGCCGATCCAACTACGCCTTCCATTTCGGTTACCACGACGTGCCCGGCATGCGGCATCGGGACGCGCTGGTTCGCAATAACGAAGTGATGGCCGACACCGCCCGGATTCAGCCGGGCGACCGTGTGCTCGATGCCGGTTGCGGTGTGGGTGGCAGCAGTTGCTGGCTGGCCCAGCAGCGCGGCGCCACCGTGGTGGGTATCACGCTGGTCCCCAACCAGGTGGAGCGTGCCCGGCTGATCGCCGAGCGCCGTGGCGTGACGGACCGGACCACGTTCGAGGTTGCCGACTACTCGCACATTCCCTATCCGGACGCCAGTTTCGACGTGGTGTGGGCGCAGGAAAGTCTGTGCCACAGCGCCGACAAGGCAGCCACCTACCGCGAATTCCATCGGGTACTGCGGCCCGGCGGTCGTATGGTGATCGCCGAGTACATGCGCACCACGCGCAGTCTGAGCGACTTCAACGCCCGCATCGTCCGCGGCTGGCTGGCGGGCTGGATGATGCCCGACCTGGACACCTTTGAAGAACACCAGCAGTCGGCCCGCGCAGCCGGCTTCGAGGCGGTGCAAGCCCGTGACGCCACCGCGTTCACGCGGCCTTCGCTGCGCCGGTTGTTCGTGCGTTCAACCATCCTCTACCCCATCGCGGTGGCTCTGCATCTGCTGCGCATACGTTCGGCCACGCAACACGGCAATGTGCGCGCATCCGTCCTGCAGTACCTTGCCTTGCGGCGCCGGCTCTGGGGGTATGGCATTCTTTCGGCCAGGCGCATGTGCTGAGCATCGCCGGCTACGCACTGTCGGGGACTGCGTACGAGGATGGCGCCGTCATGGTGTTGCGTGGCACGCGCCGGGCCGATGGGCTGGCAGTGCGGGTACGGCTGCTGCGCAATCCGCAACCTGGCGCGGTGGAGCTCGAGGCCTGGCGTGTGGGCATCCGGCAACTGCGCCTCTTGCAGGGCCAGGGTGTGGAACGGCTGGTGGAACTGGTTCCCTTCGGCCCGGCCGATGCGATGGTGCTGGAAGACGATGGCCGCGCTCCGCTGGCCGCACTGCTGGAAGCCGGCGCGTTGCCGATTGCGCGGGCCGTCGCCGTGCTTCGCGACGTCGCCCAGGCCTTGTCGCATTGGCACGCCGCGGCGCAACCGCACTTGCGTATCAACGCGGGTAGCGTGTGGGTAGACGCCCACGGTGCCCATCTGGCCTATGCAGCAGCTGACCCGCGTTACCTGGCGCCAGAGCAGTGGGAGCCGGTTCAGCCTGGGGGTAGTGCCGGCAGCGACCTGTATGCGCTGGGCATCCTGCTGCACCATCTGCTGACGGGGCAACCGCCGTTTGCTTCGGACGACCCGGCCGTTCTGGCGCACGCCCATGCTGCGCGCAAACCCGCTGACCCGCGTGATGTGCGACCCGAGGTGCCGGCTGCGCTGGCCGCGCTCGAAGATCGCCTGCTGGCGAAGGCGCGGGCCGAGCGCTACCAGACGGTGTATGGCCTGCTGGTGGACTTGACTGCCCTGGCCGATGCCCTGCAAAGTGGTCGTGCCACCGATGCAATAGAACTGGGGCAGGCGGACCGGGTGGCGGTGTTCCGCCTGCCCGAGCGCTTGTATGGCAGGGAGCATGCATTGCAGACGCTGGTGGAAGCCTTTGACCGCGCGCGCTGGGGCCACTGCGACCCATTCCTGATCCGTGGCGCGCCGGGTGTGGGCAAATCGGCGCTGGCCGCCGAGTTGCGCCGTGAGGTTGAGCGCGAGCACGGTTTTTTCATCGCCGGCAAGTTCGACCAGTACAAACGCGGCGTTCCCTACTCGGCGCTTGTCCAGGCCTTCGCCGGGTTGGTACAGCAGCTTGCCAGCGGCGCTGCCACCGAGGTGTCCGAATGGCGCTCCCGCATTGGCACTGCACTGGGCGCCAATGCGCGGGTGGTCGTCGATGTGATCGCCGATCTGGAACTGCTCACCGGCCCGCTGGCGGCCGCGCCGGCCCTTGGCCCGGCCGAAGCGCGCAACCGGTTCAACACGGTGTTTCGCGATTTTGTGCAACTGTTCGCCACCGGGCAGCATCCGCTGGTCATTCTGCTCGACGACCTCCAGTGGGCGGACGCGGCTTCGCTGTCGTTGTTCACCACACTGGCTCGCGATGCGACGTTGGCGCACCTGCTGTTGCTGGTTGCCTACCGCGACAGCGAAGCGGGCGGTGCCCACCTGATGATCTCCGCGCTGGAGGAACTGCGCACGTCCGGTGTACGTTCAGCCGAACTCGCACTGGGGCCGATCACGCTGGACGACACCACCCGCATCGTGGCGGATACCTTGCATCTGGCACCCGGCGAGTGTGTCGATCTGGGCCAGGTGGTCCATGCAAGAACGGGTGGCAACCCGTTTTTCGTACGCCAGTTCCTGCGCGCACTGCATGATGACGTCCTGTTGCGTTTCGACCCGGTGCAGGGCCGCTGGGCCTGGGACCTGCAGCAGGTGGGGTCGCGCGACTACAGCGATAACGTGCTGGGTCTGATGACCGAGCGCCTGGAGCGGCTGGCGCCCCAGACGCAGTCGGCGTTGCGCGTGGCCGCCTGCGTAGGCGCAGCCTTCGCGCTGATGATTGTGGCCGCCGCCATGAACGTGACGGTGGAGCAGGTTCGGGGCGGCTTGAGCGCCGCCGTCGATGACGGCCTGATCGAGCCGACCACGACCGGCCGCTACCGCTTCGTGCATGACCGCGTGCAGCAGGCAGCCTATGCGCGCATCGACGACGCCGAACGGCCGCGTCTGCAATACCGCATCGGACAGGTGATGCAGCACTTGTTGCCGGCTGCCGAGCTCGAAGAATCCCTGTTTGAAGTGGTGAGCAACCTGCTGGCCGGGATCAGCGAGATCCGGGAGCCGGCGCAGCGTGCGGAGCTGGCGCGCCTGTGTCTCGCGGCCGGGCGGCGCGCGCGCGCGTCCATGGCCTACGAAGATGCCCGCACCGTATTGCTGGCTGGTCTGGCGGCAATCGAAGGGCATGCGGCCGAACAGGCGCACGGTTTTGCCATCCGCTCCGAACTCTACGAATGCGCCTACCTCTCCAGCCGCTTTGCCGAAGCCGATGCCCTGTTCGAGCGGCTCGTGCGGGATGCACCGGGGCTGGTGGAAAAGGCGCATGTCTACAACACCAAGATTCTTGTCGACACCAGCCAGGGACGTGGCGACAACGCCGTGCGGCTGGCGATTGGCGCGGTACGGGAATATGGTGTGTACATGCCGGAGCGACCCGGAGCGCTCAGTGTCCTGTGGGAATTGATCCGCGTGAAGCTGGCGCTGCGCGGTCGGCGCGCAGAGGCGCTGCTTGAACTACCGCAGCTGAAGGATCCGGTGCGTGCGGCTGCGATCGGCCTGTTGCTGCGTATCGGGCCGGCGGCCTATTTCAATAATCCAGAAGCATTCGTGCTCAGTGCGCTCAAGATCGTGCGCCTTTCGCTCACCCATGGCAACACGGCGGGTTCCTCGTTTGGCTACGTGATTTATGGCATGGTGATCGGCGCCAAGCTGGGCGATGCAGCCGGCGGGCAGCAGTTTGGCCGTCTGGCCATGGCCTTGAGCGACAGGCTCGACGCGGCCGACATCCGCTCCAAGGTGCAGCTGATCTTTGGCAGCTTCGTCAACATCTGGAGCGCGCCCTACCAGTCCTCGCTGCGCATCATTGCCGACGCCTTTCCACTGGCAGTCGAGGCGGG
>JANNDB010001109.1:0-8738 GCA_031387285.1 Betaproteobacteria bacterium
CGCCGCGACGCCCAGTTCCGTCGTCAGCCATTTGCAGAACCCGGCTTCTCCCAGGCTGCGCTCCGGCACGGCCAGCGCCGAGATGTCGACACACTGGAAGTAGCTGCCTTCACTTGGCAGCAACTTGAAGCGGGTGCGCGAAAGGCCTTCGCGAAACAGGTCACGCTTGCGCTGGTAGAAGGCCGGCAAGTCGCGGTACGGGCGCGGGTCGGCCATGTAGGCTGCCAGACCATGCTGCACCGGCGTGTTGACCGTGAACACATTGAACTGGTGCACCTTGCGAAACTCCGCCATCAACGGCGCCGGCGCCGCGACAAAGCCGACCTTCCAGCCGGTCACGTGGTAGGTCTTGCCAAAACTCGAGACGATGAATGCGCGCGCGGCCAACCCGGGAAAACGGGCCATGCTGTGGTGTTCGAGGCCGTCAAAGACCATATGCTCATAGACCTCATCGCTGACCAGCAGGATGTCGGTCCCGGCGACGATTTCCTGCAGACGGCGCATGTCGTCCGCCGTCCAGACGGTGGCGCTCGGGTTGTGCGGGCTGTTCACCAGGATGGCCCGGGTGCGGCTGGTGATGGCCGCACGGATTTTGTCGAAATCGGGCCGGAATGAGCCCGGTGTGAGTGGTACGCGCACCGGGGTGCCGCCGGCGAGCTCGATGTTGGGCACGTAACTGTCGTAGCAGGGTTCCAGCACGATCACCTCGTCGCCCGGGTGCACGATCGCCAGGATAATGGTGATGATGGCCTGCGTCGCTCCCGCCGTAACGGTGATTTCCGAGTTCGCGTCATAGGCCCGGCCGCCGTACGGACCATGCCAGGCGCGCAGCTTGGCCGCGATGGCCTCGCGCAACACAGGAACGCCGGTCATTGGCGGGTATTGGTTGAGGCCGCGCTCCATCGCGCCGGCGACGGCGCGCACCAGTTGTGGGTCGCAATCGAAATCCGGGAAACCCTGGCCGAGGTTGACGGCGCCGCGCTCGGCCGCCAAAGTCGACATGACGGTGAAGATGGTGGTGCCGACGCTGGGCAACTTGCTCTGTATGTTGGGGGTGCTGGTCATCACGGTGTGATCACATTTCATAGTCGTTGGCTTTCCCGGTCATGGCCCGTGCCACCAAACTTCGGTCGAGCCGATCGCTCAGGAACTCCGCAAACTGGTAGACGAAATTGCGCAGGTAGGCCCCGCGCTTGAAGGCGATACGCGCCACGTTCTGCCCGAACAGATGGCCGACGGGACGCGCCACAAGACCATTGCCGGGCGCGCCTGTCAGCAAATCTCGCACGGCCATTTCAGCCACGATGCCCACGCCCATGCCCAGTCGCACGTAGGTCGTTATGACATCCGAGTCGATCGCTTCCATCGCTACACGCGGCGTCAGGTTTCGGGTTGCAAAGGCCTGGTCGATCTTGGTGCGACCGGTGAACGAGGGGTGGTAGGTCACCAGCGGCTCGGTGGCGATGTCCTCCAGCGTCAGGCGTTCGGTGCGGGCCAGCGGATGGTCGTCGGGGACGACCAGTGCATGCTGCCATTCGTAACAGGGCAGGGTAACGAGTTCAGCATACGTGGCGAGCGACTCAGTCGCAATGCCGATCTCCGCCACCTCGTCGATCAGCATGCGGGCGACCTGGTCGGGGGCGCCCTGGTGCAGGCTGATATTGACCTTGGGGAAGGCCTTGCGCAGGCGAGCCACCGGTTCGGGCAGCACGTAACGGGCCTGGGTGTGCGTGGTGGCGATGGAAAGGGTGCCGCTGTCCTGCACGCTGAACTCATCACCGATGCGGCGCAGGTTGCCCACTTCGCGCATGATCAGCTCGACGCTTTTCAGCACGTGTTGTCCGGGCTCGGTGACGCGTTTGAGGCGTTTGCCGTGCCGCGCAAAAATTTCTATGCCAAGTTCCTCCTCGAGTTCGATGATGGCCTTGGATACCCCTGGTTGGGACGTATGCAGGGCTTTGGCCGCTTCGGTGAGGTTCAGGTTGCGTCGAACCGCCTCCTGGACAAAGCGGAACTGGTGGAGGTTCATATCGAATTTGCTCTTAGGATCGCATTCATTATGCATTGCAAGGCCGGCAGGGCGGCAAGCTCACAACTGCTGCGCGGCGATCCGGGCCAACAATTCCAGGACCTGTGGGTCTTCCCCAACGGCGTTGCGCAGATCCATCACGAGATCCGGATGCTGGCTCCGGACCGACAGCACAAGCTTTGGCAGGTCCTCGCGCGCATGGCGCCCGATCCCCAAGAACATCGGCAAGACGGTCACATGGCGCGCGCCGGCTGCAACCAGTTCCAATGTGGCACCGGCCAGGTCGGGCGTATCGAGCTCCAGGTAGGCGCAGCATACGCGCGCATCCGGCCGGAGTTGACGAAGTCGATCGGCAACCGCCTCGATCGGGCGTTTCCACAGGGCATCGCGCGAGCCGTGCGCAAACAGGATGATGGCGCGCTCAGCCATGGTCAGCGGCGCAGCACGAGCCAGCCAAACGCACCGAGCGACATCAGCGTGTAGATCAGGCCGGGGGCGGCAGCCGTCAGCCAGGGCCACCAGTTGCGCAGGTTGCCGAAGTGCCCAAACAGGTTGTTCAACAGGAAGAAGCTGATCCCGGTCATGACACCCACAAACACGTAGGTCGAAATTCCGCGCGTGCGAAAGTGCAGGTAGGCAAATGGAAGGGCCAGCACCACCATCACCAGGCAACTCAAGGGATAGAACACCTTGCGCCAGAACTCGATGGCGTACCGCTGCGACGACTGCCCGTTGCTCTCGAGATGGCGCATGAACTGGAACAGGTCGATGGTGGACATGCGCTCCGGGCGCAGCAGCGCGACCGACACCATTTCCGAGGTCAGACCGGTTGGCCACCGGAATTCAGCCAGTTCCTGGCGCGCGGCCAGATTTCCGGTGCTGGCATCGGTTGAAAATTCGGTGCGCTTCACTCCACGCAACAGCCAGGCGTCATCGGAACCGAACTTCCCGGACGCCGCATCGCTCGTCGATACGATGCGCCCGGCATTGTCGAACTCGACGATGCGCACGCGGCGCATGGTGCCGTCCGACTGCAATACGCCGACGTTGACTGCATACGAATGGTAGGCCTGTTTTTCGCGGAGCCAGGCACCGGTCTGGCCGACGGTGATCTCCCGAACGTACTTCGCGCGCAACAGTTGTCCGGCGCGATCTGCCGCGGGCGCCAGGAAGTCCCCGATGACAAAGGTTGCAATCGCGAAAACCAGGCCCAGGCGCAGCATCACCGTCATCGCGCGCCACGGCCCCAGCCCACTGGTACGCAATACCGTGAACTCCGAGTTCTGCGCCAGCCGCGCCATGACGAACACGGTTCCTATCAAGACGGTGATCGGAATGAGCTCGTACAGTGTGCTGACCGACAGGGTGGCTACAAACGCCATGGCGTGCCGCACCTGGTAACCCTGCGGGTCGGCGGAGTTGACCCAACGCAATTCGTCGACCAGGTCGATGAACGAAAACAGCGCAAGAAACGCTACCGTCGCAAAGGCGATTGCCGCCAGCACTTCGCGCTGGACCATGCGCCGTACGATATTCACGCGCCACGCCCTTGAGTTGGCGCCGTCGGGCGGCGCCGCCAGCGCAGCGCGATGGTCCAGTTGGCATGCAGTTTCGCCAGCATGAGCATGGCGAATACAAGAGCGCCAGCGTGCAGGGCCACCACGTAGGGCCAGAAGCTGCTGGTGCCCGACGCGATCCGGCTCGCGCCGAGATTGACCAGGTTGTAGTACACGACAAACGTGAACAGCGAGAGCATCAGATTGCCATTGCGGCCAACCCGCGGATTCACACCAGAAACGACAAGACCGATCAGTACAAAATTTGCCGCCGCCAGCGCCAGCCCGATACGCCAGGACAATTCGCCGAGATAGGCGGGAGTGCGTCCGCGCAGCAGGTCAATCGAGGAGACCGTTCGGGGCGGAACAGCGCGTTCGATCTCGCGGGCTTTCTCGCCTATGAGCACGCCGTACTGCGTGAACTCGCTCAACTTGGTACCGGGCTTTTGTAAATTTCGCTCCAGCCGCTGGCCGTTGGAGAGCAGCAGAAAACGGTCGGTCCCGACGGTTTCGACAATGCCGGCGCGGGCGGACGTGATGGTTTCCTTGCCGCGTTCGGTAGATGCGATAAAGACTTCCCCCGCGGTTTTTCCGTCGACCGAGTCCTTGTCGATGAAAAAGACGCGATTTCCTCCCGCCGACTCCTGGAACTGTCCGGGCGTGACACGCTCCAGGTCATTGCGCCCCTCGAAACGGTCGCGCAGCAGTTGCGACTGCTGGTTGGCCCAGGGCCATCCGAACAATGCCAGCGCAGCAATCATGGCCAGAATCGGCCAGACGAAGCGCAGCAAGGGCTGCACGAAACTTGCTAGGCCCCGGCCGGCAGAGAACCAGATCACCATTTCGCTGTCGCGGTACATGCGCGAGAGCGTGGACACGATGGCGACAAACAGGCTCAGCGTCAGGATCGTCGGCGCATGCCCGAGCAGGGTGTAGCCCAGCACGACGATGATCTCCGCCGGATTCACGCTGCCACGGGCTGCCAGGTTCAGCGTGCGGATCAGCAGCATGGTCATCACGATCGTCGCCAGCACGATCACCGTGGCGCCGAAGGTGCGTGCCATTTCCTTGCGCAGCGAAGAATGGAATAACATCGGATGAGAAAATCAGCAGGAGAACGGGCGCCGGGTCGGAAGCTCGCACCCGGCTTGCAAATGAAGCTTCAATTATGAACTTTGAATCCAGCCCCCACGGATTGCGCGACGCCGCAGCGCAAAAGGCCGATGTCCTTATCGTTCTGGTGAACAAGGACTTCAAGGCAACAACCGGTGTGGTCAGCGCGACGATAACAGGCGCCATCAAGGCAGGCCACTTTGAGGGCAAGGCCGGAAGGCAATTGCAGTCCTACCTGACCGGTGGCGTGGCCAGTCCACGCATGATTCTGGCCGGTTGCGATGACGGGTCGGGGCGTAAGGTGCGTCAGGCCTTGCTGGGCGCGGTCGGTGCTGCCAAGGGTCGCGAGGTGCGTCAGCTTGCGGTTTGTTTTGCATGGACACCCGACTCCGATGCCGTGGCCGCCGCCGTGATGGCCGTTGCCGATGCAACGTATGTATACACGGCGACAAAATCCAAGCCGGAAGGGCGCGCCCTTACCCGCGTGCAGGTGGGAGGTGTTGCCGGCGCCGCCGCCAAAGCGGCGTTCGAGCGAGCCGTCGCGACAGTGCGCGGCGTGGAACTGGCCAAGGAATGGGGCAACCGGCCGGCCAACCATGCCACGCCAACCCAGTTGGGCGCGGCCGCCAAAGGGCTGGCGAAATTTCCGCGCATTGCGTGCGAGGTGCTGGGTCCCAAGCAGGTGGCCAAGCTGGGAATGGGCTCGTTCATGGCAGTAGCCCAGGGTTCCCAGGAGGAACTGCGCTTCATCGTGCTGCGTTACTCCGGGGCGGCAAAGTCTGTCGCACCGCACGTTCTGGTGGGCAAGGGCATCACCTTCGACACCGGCGGCATTTCGATCAAACCGGCACCGGAAATGGACGAAATGAAGTTCGATATGTGCGGGGCCGCCAGTGTGCTGGGCGTTTTCCGCGCGCTGGGCGACCTGCAGCCAGCCATCAACGTAGTCGGTCTGATTCCGAGTTGCGAAAACATGCCCGACGGGCGGGCCATCAAGCCGGGCGACGTGGTGACCAGCATGAGCGGACAGACCATTGAAATCCTCAACACGGATGCCGAAGGGCGGCTGATCTTGTGTGACGCGCTGACTTATGCCGAGCGCTTTTCGCCAGCCGCAGTGGTTGATATTGCGACCTTGACCGGCGCCTGTGTGATTGCCCTGGGGGCCGTGCGCAGTGGCATGTTTTCCAGCTCCGACGCGCTTTCCGCCGAGTTGCACGAGGCGGGCGAAGCGGCGCAAGACCCTTGCTGGCGCATGCCGCTGGATGAGGAATACGCCGAGGGCCTCAAGACCAACTTTGCCGATGTCGCCAATGTCGCCGGTCGCGCGGCCGGGTCCGTCACCGCGGCCAAGTTCCTGCAACGGTTTGCCCATAAGTACCCGTGGGCGCACCTGGACATTGCCGGTACGGCATGGAAAAGTGGGACCGCCAAGGGATCGACCGGGCGGCCAGTGCCGCTATTGGTGAATTACCTGCTGGCCCGCAAGTCCAAACCTGCCAAGGCGGATGGCGCAAAGTCCCGGGCTGCCTGAGTCCGTTCGCCTTGGTTGAACTGCCATGACCGAAGTGTCGTTTCACTTCAATGTGCCAGACAAGCTGGCGTACAGCTGCCGGTTGTTGCGCAAGGCGGTGCGTCGTGGCGCGCGCGTTGCGGTGCTCGCGCAAGCGCAGGATCTGGCGCAATTGGACCGCGCTCTGTGGGAGTTGGCGCCAACTGAATTTCTGTCGCATTGCATCGCAGGCAGCGCCGGTCCGGCTGTGCTGGGGGCGTCCGCCGTGGTACTGTGCGACAGCGTGGCCCAGGCTGGCCATGACCAGGTCCTGCTCAATCTCGACGCGGATGTTCCCGCTGGCTTCGAACGCTTCGAGCGCCTGATTGAGCTGGTTGGTTGTGACGATGGGGATCGCGAGCGCTCGCGCTTGCGTTGGAGGCACTACACGGCCAGGGGCTATTCCATCAGCCGCCACGATGTGGCCAGGCAGGCAGTGGGTTGATGGTCACCGGCGCCCGCGTCGTACCCCGGTTCGTGCCCACCCTGACCGAGGTGGTCCAGGCGCCGGCACGACTGGTTGCAACGGTTTCGCCAGTCCTGCCCATGGCGCCGGTCGTTGCGCCCTCGGAGCCGACAGTGCCCTCAGAGCCCGTAGCGACACCGGTGGACAGCGACGCCCTGGTCGAGTGGATTCAGGCGGAGGTCGCCGACAGCCTGCAACGCAACCTGCACGACCTGATTGCCACGGCGCTGGTAGAGCAGATTGATGTTGTCGCGGCCCGCCTGCAAAGCGACATTGAGCCCATGGTGCGGCGTGCGGTATTGGAGGCAGTCGCCAACGAAGCGGCGATCCGGGCGCTGGATTGATGGCGGAACGCTTCCTAGGGCCATCCCTATGGTTATGCACTGAAAAATGGGTTATCCTCGCCCGCTGTTGAGGTTTCACATATCCATCAACTGTTCTAACAATCCCCTTGGAGTCCCTATGCAAATGAAATTTCGCACCAGTTTGACGCTTTGTGCGGCTGCTGTCCTGTTGGTAGCCTGTGGCAAGAAGGAAGAGGCAAAACCCGCTGCTCCGGCAGCGCCCGCCGCCGCGGCTTCTGTCGCAGCAGCCCCGGCTGCCGATTCCGGCGTTATCAAGATTGGTCACGTTGGCCCAACCAGCGGCGCCATTGCGCACCTGGGCAAGGACAACGAAAACGGCGCCCGTATGGCGATTGAAGAGCTGAACGCCGCTGGCGTGACGCTCGGTGGCAAGAAGGTCAAGCTGGAACTGATGGCTGAAGACGATGCAGGTGACCCGAAGCAGGGTACCTCGGTCGCCACCAAGCTGGCTGACGCCAAGGTTGCCGGTGTTATCGGCCACCTGAACTCGGGTACATCGATTCCTGCCTCTGCAATCTACAGCGCCGCTGGCATTCCACAGATTTCGCCTTCGGCCACGAACCCCAAGTTCACCCGCCAGGGCTTCAAGACCACCTTCCGCGTGGTGGCTGACGACGTGCACCTGGGCAGCACGCTGGGCAAATACGCCGTGACCACCCTCAAGGGCAAGTCCATCGGCGTGATTGATGACCGTACCGCGTATGGCCAAGGCGTTGCTGAAGAGTTCAAGAAGGCTGTTGAAGCTGCCGGCGGCAAGGTTGCGGGTCATGAGTTCACCAACGACAAGGCAACCGACTTCAATGCCATCCTGACCACCCTCAAGGGTAAGAAGGTTGACGTGATTTTCTTCGGTGGCATGGACGCTGTTGCCGGCCCGATGATCAAGCAGATGGCCCAACTCGGCATCAAGGCCAAGTTCATGGGTGGCGACGGCATCTGCTCGAGCGAGTTGCCCAAGCTGGCTGGGGATGCCATGAAGGACGACATGGTCTTCTGTGCAGAAGCCGGTGGTATTGAAGGCGAAGGCAAGGCTGGTATGGACAAGTTCAAAGCTGACTTCAAGGCCAAGTACAACGCTGACGTGCAGGTTTATGCCCCGTACGTGTACGACGCACTCAAGCTGATGGTCGCTGCCATGGTCAAGGCTGACTCGGCTGATCCCGCCAAGTATCTGCCTGAGCTCGCCAAGACGACCGACTACAAGGGCGTGACCGGCAACATCACGTTCGACGAGAAGGGCGACATCAAGAACGGCGCCCTGACCTTGCATTCCTACAAGGGTGGCAAGATGACGGACTTGGCTGTTATCCGCTGATCGGATTTCGCGCCAGACAAGAAGCCCCGCTCTGCGGGGCTTTTTTTTGATCGCGCGCTCCAGCGTCTGGCCGTCTCAGCGCTCGCGCAGGCTTTCGCTGGCAGCACGCTGTATCGGGCTCAGCAGGTAGTCGAGCACGCGGCGCTTGCCCGTCTTGATTTCGGCCGTGACGTTCATGCCTGGCGCAAGGCCGACCTGCCGGCCGTCAACGGCAATCCGGTTCGTCGTGAGCAGCAGGCGCGCCGGAAATATGGCACCACGCTTTTCGTCGGCCACGGCGTCGGCGGAAACCAGCTGCACCGTTGCAGGCAGCGTACCGTAGCGCGTGAACGGGAACGTCTC
>JANNDB010001115.1:0-3312 GCA_031387285.1 Betaproteobacteria bacterium
GCCGGTGATCACCTTCTTGATGGCGGAACGCCTGCGCAATCTGGGCAAGTTCACCTTTGCCGACGTTGCCGGCTATCGCTTTCAGCAGACACCTATCCGGGTGTTCGCGGCGTCGGGAACGCTGGTTGTCGTTGCGTTTTACCTGATCGCCCAGATGGTGGGTGCCGGCGCGCTGATCAAATTGCTGTTCGGTCTCGACTACTGGATCGCCGTTGTCATCGTCGGCGGCCTGATGATGGTCTACGTGCTGTTTGGCGGCATGACGGCGACGACCTGGGTACAGATCATCAAGGCCTGCCTGTTGCTGGGTGGCGCAACCTTCATGGCGCTGTCGGTGCTGTGGCACTTCGGGTTCAGTCCGGAGGCGATGTTCGCCGAAGCCGTGAAGGTGAAAACCGATCTGGCCCTCAAAGACGGCAAGATCGCAGAGGTCGCCGCCAAGGCGGGCTCCTCCATCATGGGGCCGGGCAACTTCGTCAAGGACCCGATCTCGGCCATTTCTTTTGGCATGGCGCTGATGTTCGGTACCGCCGGGCTCCCGCACATCCTGATGCGCTTCTTCACCGTTCCCAGCGCCAAGGCCGCGCGCACTTCCGTGATGTGGGCGACCGGCTGGATCGGCTACTTCTACCTGCTGACCTTCATCATCGGTTTTGGCGCGATCACCTTCGTGCTGACCAATCCGCAGTTTCTCGATACCAAGGGCGCGCTGCTGGGCGGCGGCAACATGGCCGCCATCCATCTGGCCAACGCCGTCGGCGGCAACGTGTTCCTCGGGTTCATTTCGGCAGTGGCCTTTGCCACCATCCTCGCCGTGGTGGCCGGACTGACGCTGTCAGGCGCCTCAGCCGTCTCGCATGACCTGTATGCGACCGTGGTCAAGAAGGGCAAGGCCGACAGCGCCGCGGAACTGCGGGTGTCGAAGATCACCACCATCGCCCTGGGTATCCTGGCCGTGACGCTGGGCATCGCCTTCGAGAAGCAGAACATCGCGTTCATGGTGTCGCTGGCCTTTGCCATCGCGGCCTCGGCCAACTTCCCGGTGCTGTTCATGTCGGTGCTGTGGAAAGACTGCACCACCAGGGGCGCGGTGATTGGCGGCTTCCTCGGCCTGATCTCGTCGGTGGCGCTCACCGTGGTTTCACCCTCGGTGTGGGAGGCTACCCTGGGCAACCCCAAAGGCTCGGCGCTGTTTCCCTACACGTCGCCCGCGCTGTTCTCGATGACCATCGGTTTCGTTGGCATCTGGCTCTTCTCGATTCTCGATCGCAGCCAGCAGGCCAGCGCGGACCGGGCCGGCTTCCTGGCGCAACAGGTGCGATCGGAGACCGGTATCGGCGCCTCCGGGGCTTCCGGCCACTGATACGGCACAAGGCGGCGGAGCAAGGCCATGGGTGTGAGCCAGGACCGCGAGTTTCTCTCGCTGTTGACGGCCCGGATCTCGGAAGCCTACATCCGCCCGCCATTTTTTGTCGACGCGTCGCTGAGCCTGGTCGATGTCTGCCGTCTGCTGGCCGAAAACGGGCTGACCAACGCCCTGGTGCGTGACACCAGCAACGGCACACTGCGCATCGGGATGTTCACCACCACCGATCTGCGCGACGCGTTGCTGCGTCCCGAGCCTCCGCATGAATTGGCGGTGGCCAAGGTGGCCCGGTTCAACCTGATCAGCGTAGCGAGCGACGCGGCGGTGTACGACGCCTTGCTGATGATGATCCGGCATCGGATTCACCGGCTGCTGGTGCAAGACGGTGACACCGTGGTCGGGGTATTGGGCCAGCTCGACCTGATGGGCTTCGTGTCCAACCATTCGCATCTGATCGCGCTGCAGGTCTCCCAGGCGGTCAACATCGACGCGCTGCGCCGCGCGGCGCTGCAGATCGACGGATTGATCGGGGTGCTGCACGAAGGTGGCGCACGCGTCGAGGTCATCGCCTCGCTGGTGAGCGAACTCAACAGCCAGGTGTTTGCACGTCTGTGGAGCCTGGTCGCACCCGCCGAGCTCATTGCCAACTCCTGCCTGCTCGTGATGGGCAGCGAAGGCCGCGGCGAACAGATACTGAAAACCGACCAGGACAACGCGCTCCTGCTGCGCGACGGCTACCACTGCACCGGGCTGCATGGAATCGTCGAACGGTTCAGCAGCAGCCTGCTCGACTTTGGCTACCCGCCATGCCCGGGGGGCATCATGGTGACCAGCCCGCAGTGGCGGCAACCGGTATCGGCGTTCCGCGAAACCATCCGGCAGTGGCTGTACGGCGAGGACCCCGACGCCGCCATGCAACTGGCGATATTCATGGACGCGCGTTGTGTCGCCGGAGACCCCCTCCTGCTGTCCGACGTGTACCAGCACCTGCAGACCATCGCCAGCGGCAGCGACGCCTCGCTGGCCCGCTTTGCCCAGGCGGTCGGTCAATTCGGCGAACCACCCGGCTGGTGGGCGCGGCTGACCGGCCTGCAAGCCCGTGACGGACAGGTCATCGACCTCAAGAAGCTCGGCACCTTTCCCATCGTGCACGGCATTCGCGCGCTCGCGCTGCAATACCGTCTGGCCGAAATTGGCACCGTGCCACGCATACGGGCGCTGCTGGCAGCGGGCCACCTGGACGCCAGCCTGGCGCGCGACCTGATCGACGCGCTGCATTTTCTGATGGGCCTCAAACTACGCAACAACCTGCACCAGCGCTCGTTGCAACTGCCTGTCGACAACCTGGTGCGCCTGTCCTCCTTCGGTCTGCTCGAGCGCGACCAGCTGCGCGACTCCCTGTCCATCATCAAACGCCTGCGCCAGTACCTTGGTCAGCACTTTCACCTGGATAAGCTGTGACCGGAGCGTGCCTTGAATGACCGTCTGATCGCGCTGTTCCTTGCGGCATTGCTGGCACTGAACTATCCGCTGCTGGCCGTGTGGAACACCAGCGCGCACTGGCACGGCATCCCGCTCTTCGTGCTCGCCCTGTTCGGCCTGTGGGCTTTGCTCATTGGCGTGCTGGCCTGGCTGCTGGAGCGTTGACAGACGGCAAGCGATGCTCGACGCAACACTGGTCGTCGGCGCGTCGTTCGCCTATCTGCTGCTGCTGTTCGCGGTGGCTGGCTGGGGTGACCGGCGCGCGGCCGCGGGCCGCTCGGTGGTTGGCAACGGCTGGGTCTACGCGCTGTCGATGGCGGTGTACTGCAGCGCCTGGACGTACTTTGGCAGCGTCGGACGCGCCGCCAGTGCCGGGGTCTGGTTCCTGCCCATCTATCTGGGCCCTACGCTGGCGATGACGCTGGCCTGGGTGGTCGTGCGCAAGATGCTGCGCATCTCCAGGC
>JANNDB010000062.1:0-3367 GCA_031387285.1 Betaproteobacteria bacterium
GCCTGGACCCGCTCAAGTACCTGAGCCTGGGCATGAACCCCGAATGGCTGCGTTATTACCTGGCCGCCAAGCTCAACGGGCGCAACGAGGACATCGACTTCAACGCCGATGACTTCATGGGGCGCGTGAACAGCGACCTGATCGGCAAGTTTGTGAACATCGCGAGCCGGGCCGCCGGCTTTCTGATCAAGCGTTTTGACGGGATGGTGTTGGATCAGCTGGAAGCGAGCGGCGCCGATCTGCTGGCGCGTCTGAACGCGGCGCGCGATGCCATCGCAGAACACTATGTGCAGCGCGACTATGCACGCGCCACGCGCGAAATCATGCTGCTGGCAGATGCCGTGAACGTGTATGCCGATGCCACCAAGCCGTGGGAGCTTGCAAGAAAGCCCGAGCACCAGGCCGAGCTCCATCAGGCGTGTTCCGTGTTGATCAACTGCTTTGCGGTCCTGACGCGCTACCTTGCCCCGATCCTGCCGCAACTCGCCGTGCAGGCCGAGGCGTTTGTCGGAGTGTCCATGGCCGGCTGGAATGCGCCGGGTGCAGTGCAGAAGATTTCCGCCTACCAGCACCTGATGCAGCGTGTGGACGTCAAGCAGCTCGATGCCCTGTTCGAAGCGCCCGAGCCGGAAGTAGCGGCCCCGGTGCTCCCCGGAGGCGAGGCCATCGCCCCCACCATCACCATCGACGATTTCGCCAGGATCGACCTGCGCATCGCGCTGATCGTCAATTGCGAAGCCGTGGAAGGCTCGACCAAGCTCCTGCGCCTTACGCTGGATGTAGGCGAAGGAAGGACCCGAAACGTCTTCAGCGGCATTGCGAGCGCCTATAAGCCGCAAGAACTGGTCGGCAAACTGACCGTACTGGTAGCCAACCTTGCGCCGCGCAAAATGAAGTTCGGGGTCAGCGAAGGCATGGTGCTGGCGGCCAGCCATGCCGACGAAAAAGCCCAGCCCGGAGTCTACGTGCTGGAACCCGGGCCGGGCGCGCAGCCGGGCATGCGGGTGCGTTAGGGCTGGCGGCCAGGATCCAAGGCCGGCGTACACTGCTGTTGGCATGCTCCTGCACACCCAAGCCTTTGCCGCGAAGACCCTGTCGAGGCGGCGATTGTTCATCACCCGCCTGCACCATTGCGGACCTCCGGATGGTTTGAACCCTTACCGTTCAAACCACTACGGAGACCTGCATGGCATGGGCACTACCTGAATTTCGACCGAAACTGGCGGAGATCGCCACCGGGTACAGCCGCGCCCGCTTTGCGCGCGACCTCGGCGCTGGCTTGACGGTCGCGGCCGTCGCGCTGCCGCTGGCCATGGCCTTCGCCATCGCCAGCGGGCTCAAACCCGAGGCCGGACTGATCACTTCCGTGATCGCGGGATTCCTGATCTCCGCACTGGGCGGCAGCCGTGTGCAGATCGGCGGGCCGGCCGGCGCTTTCATCGTCATCGTCTACGGCATCGTCGAGCGTTATGGATTGGCCAACCTGGTGATCGCCACCGCGCTCTCGGGCGTTTTGTTGTTCCTCATGGGAATGTTCAAGCTGGGCACGCTGATCCGCTTTGTTCCCGTCGCGGTGGTCATCGGCTTCACGAATGGCATCGCCGTGCTGGTCGCCCTGTCCCAGGTGCGCGACCTGCTCGGGCTGCGGGTGGTATCCATGCCGGCCGATTTCTTCGGCATGGCGGCGGTGCTGGTCGCCGCCCTGCCGAGCGTGAACTGGGTTGCCGTGTGCATCGCCGCGCTGGGCCTGGCCCTGCTCATCCTGTGGCATGTTGGCATTCCGCGCCTGGGCGCGCGCTGGCCTACGCTCCTGCGCCTGCGGATGCTTCCCGGATCGGTGGTCGTGTTGTTGGTCTGCACCAGCCTGGTCGCCGTGCTGAACCTGCCGGTGGACACGATTGGCAGCCGCTTCGGCGGCATTCCGTCGAGCCTGCCTGGCCTGCAATGGCCGGCGTTCAGCTGGGAGTCAGCGCGCTTCCTGCTGGTGCCGACACTCACGCTGGCCTTCCTCGGCGCGCTGGAGTCGCTGCTGTGCGCGCGCGTGGCCGACACGCTGATATCGGACCGGCACAACCCGAATCAGGAATTGATGGCCCAGGGCATTGCCAACTTCATCACACCATTTTTTGGCGGCATGCCAGCCACCGGTACCGTGGCGCGCACGGTGACCAATGTGAACAGCGGTGCGACCAGCCCGGTTTCGGGCATGGTGCACGCCATCGCCATCCTGCTGGTGATGCTGCTGGCGGCTCCGCTGGCACAGCATGTGCCGCTGGCAGCACTGGCGGCGATCCTGCTGTTTGTGGCATGGAACATGGGCCAGTGGCGAGCCTTTGTGCAACTGCGCCAGTTCCGCCTGCCCTACCGCATCACGCTGCTTGCGGTGTTCCTGCTGACCGTGGTGCTCGATCTCACGGTGGCGGTGGAGGTGGGGCTGATCGCAGCCTGCGTCACCTTCATCTACCGTATCTCCAGCCTCTCGCGCATCGAGTCGGTCAGCGCAGACGACCAGCCGCTATTGCACGGCCGTGCCGACGACGTTGTGGCTTACCGCATGTATGGAGCAGTGTTCTTCGGGGCCGTGCAACATATCGACAAGCTCGCGCTGCAGCGTCCCCGTCTGGGCCTGGTGCTGGACCTGAAGAACGTCATCTATATAGATTCCTCCGGGGCAGACAGCCTGGCGGATCTGGTCCGCAGCTGCCAGTTGAACCGGGTGCGGCTGGTCCTGTGCGGACTCAATCACCAGCCGCTGGACATAGCGCGGCGCAGCGGCCTGCTGGAGCACATCCCGAGCGAGGACGTATTCCCCGACATGGCCAGCGGGATCCGGGCGGTGCTCAGCGCCCCCGATCCGGAGGCACACCGGCCCTGATCCGGGTTTGCCCTGCCGTCCAAGCCCTGGCCATGACGGGTATCTCTGCGCTTGCTAAAGGGCTGCCGGCAGCGACGCGGGCGCCGAGTCGCGCAGTGCATCAAATACTTCCAGTCGTGCGCGGCCCGCATGCTTTGCGCCCTGAACGGCCAGCGTGGCTTCATCCAGCAAGCTCGCAGCAGCCCCCATTGGAGTGGCCACCGCTGCCGCAACGCCGATACTGACCGACAGCCAGGGCGCGACGGCTGACGCGGCGTGGGGAATTCGAGCGTCCTGCATCTGTTGCAGACAACGCTCGGCGACGCGGCGCGCTTCTTCTGAGTCCGTTCCTGGAAGCAGGATGGCGAAACTGGCGCCGTCAAGACGCGCCACCAGCTCACCCGAGCGCTTGACGCACAGCCCCAGAATCCGGGCCACCTGGCGCAGGCATTCGTCGCCGGCCAGATTGCCATAGTGGTCGTTGTAAGCCTTGAACAGGTCGATATCAAGCAC
>JANNDB010000063.1:0-4757 GCA_031387285.1 Betaproteobacteria bacterium
CAGCGCAAGGCCTTGTGGCCGGTGAGCACGGCCACGCCATCGGCCTCAAGCGCCTTCTGCGCGTAGGCCGAAACCTCGGCGCCTTCAAGAAATTCAAGGCCGACTATTCCGTGATCCCTTGGGCCACCTTCATCGACCCCGAGGTCGCGCGTGTCGGCCTCAACGAGCAGGAGGCGAAGGAGCAGGGTATACCCTATGAAGTCGTGAAGTACGGCATTGACGACCTTGACCGCGCCATCGCTGACAGCGAGGCGCACGGCTTTGTCAAGGTGCTCACGGTCCCGGGCAAGGACCGTATTCTGGGTGTCACGATCGTGGGCGTACACGCGGGTGACCTGCTCGCGGAATACGTGCTGGCCATGAAACACGGCCTGGGCATGAACAAGATTCTGGGAACCATCCACACCTACCCGACTCTGTCAGAGGCGAACAAGTACGCGGCCGGCGAATGGAAGCGTGCGCACCAGCCGGTGAAGTTGCTGGAGTGGGTGCGCAAATACCATGACTGGAAGAGGAACTGATCACCATGCAACGACGTCACATCCTGGCTTGCCTGGCCGCCACGGGGCTTGCACCCGGCCTGGCGCAGGCGCAACCGGCGGGCCCGGTTGACCACGGCTATGCAGCCTGGGACGCCCTGCTGAAAAAGCATGTGCGCTGGTTGCCCGACAACAAGCAGTCGCGCGTCGACTACAAAGCTTTCCAGGCGGACCGGGCCGGGCTGAAGAAGATCCTCGCCGAATGGTCCGCCGTGACCGCCGCCGGATTTGCCGCCTTCAGCCGGGAACAGCAGATGGCCTTCCTGATCAACGCCTACAACGGCTTCACGGTCGAGTTGATCCTCAGCAAATACCCGGATCTGAAATCGATCAAGGATCTGGGCAGCATTGTGCAGAGCGCCTGGAAAAAGAAGTTCTTCCGCCTGCTTGATGACGAGCGCCACCTGGACTGGATCGAACACGAACAGCTGCGCCCCAAATACTCCGACCCGCGGGTGCATGCCGCGGTGAACTGCGCCTCCATCGGTTGCCCGGCGCTGCGCTCCGAAGCCTTCACGGCGGCAAAACTCGACGCCCAGCTCGACGACGGGATGTTGCGCTTCATGGGTGACCATACGCGCAATCGGTATGCCGGGGGCAAGGCGGAGATCAGTTCGATCTTCAAGTGGTTCAAGGAAGATTTCGAAAAGGGCCACAAGGGATTTCGCAAGATCGAGGACGTCCTTGCGCGTTATGCCGAGCAACTGGCGGATGCGCCCGCCGACCGCGACAAACTGAAGTCGGGGCAGGTGGCGATCAGCCATCTGGACTATGACTGGTCCCTCAATGACGTCGGGCGCTGACGGTACCGGCCGCACCCTGGTCCTGTTCAACTATGACTGGGACCAGAGCGGGTTCTCCCTGTGGAAGGACCGTTTCCAGTTCGATTCGGACGGCTTCGACCTTTTTTCCTTCCCGAGCAACGCGCGCCTGGCCTGGTTTGACATGCAGCGCTTCGTGGATGGTCTGGCACGCAAAGCTGAACGCGCGGGGTGGCAGGCGGTCGTTTCCAACCACGAGCAGTTTGGCGCGCTGGCGGCCGCGCTGCTGGCCGAGCGCATGGGCTGGCCCGGCACCCCGGTCGCGGCCATTCTGGCCTGCCAGCACAAGCTGTATGCGCGCGAAGTGCTGCAAGCCGTCTGTCCGCAGGCCAACTTGCGCTTTTCCGCGCTGGACCGTTCCTATGGCGAACCGATACCGGAGGGCCTGCACTACCCGCTGTTTGTCAAGCCGGTAAAGGCGGCGTTCTCGGTCCTCGCCGCCACGGTCGCCAACCGCACACAACTGCAGGCCCACACCCGCTTCAGCGCCTGGGAGCTGTGGGTCATCCGGCATCTCGTCGAACCGTTCGAGCGCGTTGCGCGACAGCGCCTACCGCAGGCTGGATCCGCGCACCGGCTGCTGCTCGAAGAGCCCGTCTCCGGCATGCAATACAACATGGACGGCTATGTTTTTGACGGCGTCGTGCGCGAAATCGGTATCGTGCAGGCGGTGATGTACCCGGGCACCGAGGCCTTCATGCGCTTTGACTACCCCTGTGCCCTGGGCCACAGCGTGCATGCGCAGGCGCTGGACGTGGCGCGCAAGTTCCTGGGCGCCATCGGGTTTACCCACGGGATGTTCAACATGGAGTTCTTCCATGACGCTGCAAGCGGCAAGCTCACCGTCATCGAATTCAACCCACGTATGGCAGCGCAGTTTTCCGATCTGTATCGCCGTGTCGACGGCATTGACCTGCACCGCATGGCCTTGGAACTGGCCTGGGGCCGCGACCCGGGGCTGGAGCCATGCCTGGCACCCGTGTCGGGCGCGGCATCGAGTTTCGTATATCGCATCTTCGACGCCGCAAAGCCGGTGCACATGCCGCAGCCGGCGCAGCGGGCGGCCTTTGCCAGCGCGTTTGCGGACGGGTTGCTGCTTGAATTTCCCAAGCCGGGCGGTTCGATCCAGCGCGACTTCAAGTGGCTGGGCAGTTACCGGTATGCCATCATTCACCTGGGCGGTGCCGACCGGCAGGACTTGCGCAGACGCTGCGAACAGGCCAGTGCCGTTTTCGGCTGGCCAGCGCCCTATGCGGATCTGGTGATGGAACCAAACCGCCGCGCCCCGCATCCCACCATCAGCACCCCCTACCCCATGGAGACTTCATCATGATGCAAAACACCCTAGTTCGATGGATCAGCCTTTGCGCGGTCCTGCTTGCGCTCTCCGGCTGTACCGCGATGACCGCGCAAAACCCGTCTGGCTCGCTGAAGCCGGTCAACGCTGTCGCTGATGGCGAGGACAAGGGTGTCATGCTCAAAGGCGCCGACGTGGTGGCGTACTTCACGCAGAACCAGTATGTTCAAGGCGCGCCCCAGTTCAAGAGCACCTACGAAGGCGTGACCTTCCGCTTCTCCAGCGCGGCCAACAAGGCTCTTTTTGACAAGGAACCGATGAAGTACCAGCCGCAGTACGGCGGCTACTGCGCCGACGGCCTGGTGTACGGCATTCCCTGGGGCGGCGACGCCGACACCTGGCGCATGGTCAACGGAAAGCTCTACATCTTTGGCGGCGCCGGCTCACGCGACGCCTGGATGCTGGACGAACCGCGCAACCTGGGGCTGGCCGACAAATACTGGAAGGAAGAAGTAGAAGGCAGCAACAGCTTCTGGCAACGCAGCAAGCGGCTGGTGTTCAAGGTGCCCCACTACAAGAGCGGGAGCGAACTGGCGGCCATGGTGGCCGAGGCCAAAGCCAAAAAGCCGTAATTGCCGCGCGTTACTCGGGGTACCCCAGCGCCGGCTGGCTGAATCCTTCAGCGGCGCGCCAGCCTGGCGGCTTGCTCACCAGGTTGGTGTACATGCCTCCGGTGTCATACACCGGCCACTGCATATTCGGGTCCTTCTGCTTCCATTCCTGCACGATCTGGGCACCACTCTTGTAGTGCGGCACTTTGTCGATGAAGCGTGTAATCGACTGCAGCCGCCAGCCGGTTGCGCGCATTTCCGGCCACAGCTTGTCGGCATTTTCCACATTCCACTTCGGATCCAGCTGCCAGGCAATCTTGCCCAACACGTCGCCGAAGATGAACAGGCGGCCATCGTAGATTTCCCACGCCGTGGGGTCACTGCCCAGCTTGAGGCCGTAGGCGGCGCCGCTCGAACAAAAACCACCATACTGCGGCTCGAACTTCCAGGGCGTACGCACAAACAGGGCCCGGCTCTCGGCGCTGGCGAAATAGTAAGTCCGAAAGCCCATGGAGAGCTTGAACTCCGGCTTGCCGCGCTCGGCAGCGCCTTTGGTGAAGTACGCCGTCGGATCATGCCCGAGCAGCATGACCGGCTCCTCCTTGCTGTTGTCGACAGTGGCGTAGGGTGTGCCGCAAGCAGACAACAACACCAGAATGGACGCCATCAACCAATACCGGAGTAAACGCATGTTCGACTTTCGTGGAAACGGGGAACGGAATCAGACGCCGCATTGGGCCTGTCAGCAGAACATTATGGTTCAGCGGCACCGGCCGAGGCAAGCCCGCTGGCACGGAAAGCTGCGCCGGTACACAATATGCACCTCACACCGCAATGTTGATCGCAGGGACGGCACGCCGGCCGGCCCGACCTTGCCAACCCATCTGACGAGGGGAACATGAAGCAACCGTTGTCGTTCATGTGGCCGGAATTCCTGTGGCTGCTGCTGCTCGTGCCGCTGCTCGTTCTGGTGTACATCTGGCTTTTGCAGCGCAAAAAAAAGCTGACGCTGCGGTACGCCAGCCTGACCATCGTGAAAAACGCCATGGGTGCGCGCATGCACTGGCGCCGGCACGTGCCACCCGCCCTGTTCCTGGTGGCCGTCACGGCCACGCTGCTGGCGGCTTCGCGCCCACTGGCCGTGGTCACCCTGCCGTCCAACCACGCCACCGTGATGCTGGCCATGGACGTTTCGCTCAGCATGCGCGCCACCGACGTGAAGCCGAACCGGCTGGTCGCGGCGCAGGAGGCGGCGAAGGTGTTCCTGCAGGAGCTGCCGCGCGGTGTGCGGGTGGGCATCGTCACCTTTGCGGGTACGGCCCAGGTGGTGCAACCGGCCACGCTGAACCGCGAAGACCTGGTCGCCGCCCTCGACCGCTTCCAGATGCAGCGCGGTACGGCCATCGGCAGCGGCATCGTGGTGGCCTTGTCCGAGCTGTTCCCCGATGACGGTCTGGACGTTGGCGAACTGACCTACGGCTCAGGCAAA